>NZ_SRLW01000117.1:0-28609 GCF_006518215.1 Myxococcus sp. AB025B | reverse complement strand
GCCCGGTACCCACCCCAGGCATCGAACCGGGACTGCGTCGTCAGGGCTCCAGTCCCGTTGGCACGCGCCACGGCGCTGCCCAGCCCGTCGTGGAGGATGCGCTCCCCACCCGAGGAGAGCGTCAGCCCCGCGAGCACCTCCTGATGCAGCCGCGTGCCACCGATGAGCTGCTCCTCGACGAGCTGCTCCCCCGCCCACACGTAGCGCGTGGTGCCCGAGGCCGTCGTCCGCGCCCGCCGCAGGCCGTCGTAGCCGTACCGGTACTGGGTCTCCGTCGTCACGGACGGAGCCCCGCCCACGCCGGGCTTCTGGTCGCGGACCTGGGCCAGCCGCCCCTCCGCGTCCCAGTCGTAGTGCGTCACGTCCGTGTCCGAGCGCTTCTCGCGCCGCACACGTCCCGAGCCATCCGTGAAGTACTCCGCCACGCGCTGTCCGCTCGACAGCGCCTGGTCATCGATGGACTTCAGTCCACCCGCGCCGTCGAAGCCGTACACCAGGCGCCGTTGCGCCCCCGACGCCAGGTCGTACCCTTCCGTCGACAGCGAGCCGGCGTGGCTCGTGGCGAACCGCGCCCCCAGCCGCGTTCCATCGGCCGCGAGCCTGTACAGCTCCGCCGCGCCACCCGGGTAGCGGACTCCCGTCAGCCGGTCCGCCAGGTCATAGCCATACTCCGTCGGCTCGTTGACCAGGACGCCCAGCGCGTCCGGACGGCGCGCATCCTCCCGGATGCGATTGCCGCGAGCATCATAGGTGTACTCGAAGGCAAGCCGCGGCGCGCTGGGCGACTGGCTGCACTCCACATCCATCGCCACCGTCGTGGCCCGGACCGACGTCAGCCAGCCACGACCGTCGTAGCAGTTGCGCTCGACGAGAGAGCCGTCCGCGATACGCGCAAGCCGACCACCCCCCGGCTCCCACGTCACGGTGCGCTCGCTCTGCTGGACGCCATCGACGCGCATCCGCACGGCGTTGATGCGAGCCAGCGCGTCGTAGCCGAACTCCTCCTCGAGCCGAGCCCCATCCGCCGCGCGACCCGACGTGCTCCGGTGGAGCAAGTCGCTTCCCGTCACATACGTGAAGTCGACCCGGTCATCCTTGTCCGTCGCGTGGTCCTTGCCGCGCTCGAGCCACTCGATGCGTCCGCGTCCGTCGTAGCTGAACCGGTTCAGCACGTTCCCGCTACCACGCGTCTCGTGCGCCTGCACCAGCGAGTCCAGCGCGTCGTAGGCAAAGCCCACACGGCTGATGTCCTGCTGGTCCTCCGACGAAGCCCCAGCGGTGATGGCCTTCCAGACCGGCCGTCCCCGGCCATCCACCAGCGTCTCGGTGATGTCCCAATCACTGCCACCCGACGTTTCCGAGTTGCTCGGGCTCGTCGAGTGCACGACGCCGTTCACCCACGACGACACCCACTCGGAGGTCCCGCGCTTCCGCTTCGTGGTCCGCCCCAGGTAGTCGTACTCGAACGACTCCGAGGGCACCCCACCCGAAGGCCGCTGGATGGCCGTCAGTCGCCGCGCGGCGTCGTACTCGTAGTTGAAGGCCGCGAGCCCCGGCGGCGTCACCCGGCGCACTTCACCGAACGGGCCGTTCTTGTACTCCCACGCCTCCGCGGGCTTCGCGGGGTCCTTCCACACCTTGGCGAGGAAGCCACCCGCGTCGTAGGAGAGGTTCGTCTCCGTCGACTCGCCGCCCTTGCCGAACCACTCGCGCACCAGCAACCCACGCGGCCCATAGAAGTACGCCCGCACGCGCTCGGCCGGGTCCGTCACGCTCTTGAGCCGACCGTCCTGCCGGTACGCCAGGTGGGTGGGCTCCGAGTCCGCGCCAGTGCCCAGGACGAGCTCGGTCAGCAAGCCCTGCTCGTACGTGTAGCGCTTCGACGGCTGCCCCGCGGGCTGCTCGCGGGCAATCAGGCCCACGGCGTCATAGGCCCAGGTGTCCGTCAGCCCGCCCTGCGTCCGGGACTCCATCTGTCCCAGGCCGTTCGTCTCCACCTCGAACTGCCGCGAAGGCAGCGTGACAGGTGGCGAGGCGCTCATCGTCCCCGTCTGGAGCACCGTCACGGTGCGCCCCATCCACGGCGACTTCGTCACGTACTCATACGAGTCCGAGCCCCGCTGCCAGTGCTCTCGAGCCTCCAGCGAGCGGCCCCGGTCATCGAACTTCTTGTGCTCGAACGTGAGCACCGTCGGAGAGCCCGCGCCGCCCGCCGTCTGCTCCGTCGTCACCTGCTTCTGCAGCCAGGGCCCCGCGTAGCTGTACGTCGTGGTCCGGGTGTTCCCGCTCGTGCTCGTCCCGCCACCGGCGACCTCGAGCTTGTCTTCGCGCACCTCCTTGAGGACCTGGTAGCGCGCGTTGAAGTAGCGATAGGTCTTGTACCCGAGCGGGTCCGTCTCCACCGTCGCCGAGTCCGGCACCGAGCCATCCGCGCCCGGCTTCCCACTCAACCCATAGGCATACGTCCAGGTGGCGCCGACGGTGTTCTCCCCCGCGGCCACCAGTTCCTTGCGCGAGAGCTGGCCGAAGGCGTCGTACCGGTAGCGCCAGTCCACATCGGGATGCGGCCCCACCTGGCGCACGGTGCGCCCTTCCCCATCCACGAAGAGCTCCGTGACAGCGGCGGGGTTGGCCGCGTCCCCAGGCTCGTTCTTGCGGTAGAGGTTGCCCGCGGAGTCGTAGTGGTACGTCGTCGTCTCGGTCCCCGACGCATCCGTCGGCACCACCTCGGTCAGCACCTGGCCCCGAGGATTGTACGTGTAGCGCCACCGGGAGACCTGCCCCGAGAGCGTGCGGGACTGCTCCACCAGCCGTCCCGCCAGGTCGTAGTACTCCTCCTCCACCTCGGTGCGCGGCGTCCCGCCGCCCGGCAGACCGATGGTCCGCGTAATCGTCACCTTGCGGCGGTACTCGGAGGCATGCGTCCCATCCTCGTAGCGACGCGTCTCCACGAGCTGCAGCGGCGCCGAGCCCGTCGCCATCGTCCGCGTGTAACGCGTCTGGCGACCGAGCACGTCGCGATACTCGAAGTGCTCGTCCGTCTCCATGACGTGGTCCTGCTGCCGCGTCACGCGCCCCAGGTCGTCATAGTCCGTGGTGACATCGACGCTCGTCGCCGCGCCCCCCGCGAGGTTCGTCTTCGTCGAGCGCACCTGTCCCAGCGCATCCGGAGCGATGTCCAGCACATGGCTGGAAGCGCTGTTGCCGAACGAGCGAGACACCACGTCGCCCTGGAAGTTTCGGCGCCACTCCTCGGTGCTGGCATCTCCGCTCAGTCCGTCCGCGCCCGTGTAGTCCCAATACACGGGCCGACCCAGGAAGTCGTGACCGATGCGCGTCACCAGCCCGTTGTGGTCCGTGATCTTCCGCGCGCTCCCGTTCGTGTCGAACTCCGAGAAGCTCTTCTCCACCGCCGTTGCGGGGCCGGTGGTCGTCCCGGCGCTGACGATGCGCACCGCCAGCAGCCGACCCGACGTGTCGTAGTCGTACTCGCGCTCCACACCCGACGCGTCCGTCGTGGAGACCCACCGGCCGTTGCGCAGGTGCCGCTTGCGCACCGCGATGGCCTCATGGCCGGGAGCGCCGTAAGGCGTGCGCTCCTCCTCGAAGAGCCCGCGCGTCGACTCCTCGCCCTCCGTCACCTCCCAGGTGTCCACCGTGCGAACGGGCGCGGAGCCATCCAGGTGCTCGGTCATCGTCACCCGACGGTTCGCGGGCGTGTACGTGTACGTCCAGGCCCAGCCCTGCGTGGGGGACAACTGCACGCGGTGACGGGTGACACGGCCCAGGCTGTCGTAGCTCCACTCCTCCCAGGTTCCGGTCTCCACCTCCGTGAGCTTCGTGACGTGGCCGAAGTCGTCGTACGTCAGCTCGCGCGTCAGCGTCCCCAGCCCCAGCCCATCCGTGGCATTCGGGTTCGTCACGACGATGCGCTGCGACAACCCCAAGGCATTGGGATGGCTGTACGTCGTCACCTGTCCCTGGGCGTCGGTCTCCGACTCGAGGACACCCGAGCCGTCCGTCTTGAACCGCCGCGTCCCGGTGTTACGCGCCGTCGTCCCGTTGCTGTTGGTGACGGTGACACCCTCCACCTGTCCCTGATGGGTGACGCGCGTGGTGAGGGACTGCGTCCCCGTCGTGGCGGGGGTGATGCGCTGGTCCGGGATGCCGAACTTCTGGTTGGCCGGGTTCGGGAACGTCTGGCGGACCACCTCCGCCTGGGTGCCGGGGGCGATGGGCCCCTGGTACTCATTGCCCCCAGGCGCAGTCACCTTCAGCGACAGCAGCCGGTGCGACGCGTCGATGTCGTAGTCCAGCTTCGACTGGTTGGGCAGCGTCACCTCCTTCGGCGACACCTGGCCATCCGAGCGCCACACCGTCTTGTGTTCGTTGAACGAGCCCACGGTGACGCTCTCGGCGCTGCCGTAGCTCGTCAGGGTGTAGAGCACCTGCACGCCATCGGGCCGCGTCACCGTGCGGCTGCCGCCGCTCGCGTAGACGTACTGGTACGGCCGGGGCCCCTTGCCCGAGTTCGTCGCCGAGTCGATGACCTCCGCGGACTGCACGTGCTCGTAGGTGCGGGACGTCCCGCTGCTCGCGTAGTCGGCGACCCACTGGTCGTGGAACGTCGGCTCGCCCAGCACCGGCACGGGAACCGCCGTCACCTGGTAGCGCGCCGTGCGCAGCTCGTTGACCAGGCGCCACTTGTTGTACCCCGAGCCCGTCTCGGGCAGCGGCGCGTACTCGTACACCCACGCCTGCTGCGGCAGGCCCGTGCGCCGCACCGCGCGCCTCAGGTTGCCCCACTTGTCGTGCTCGAACTCCACCCGGTGGATGGCGTCGTCGTCGTCGGGCGCGTCCTCCGGGTCCGAGGGCAGGTGCTCGTTGCGATACAGCCCCACCGCCGACAGCAACTTCAGTCCCTGCGTCCGCGCCAGAAGCTGGAGCTTCTCCGAGGCCTCGTCCTCGTCGATTTCCTCGTACTCGAACGCCAGCGACACATGCCCGGGCGTCCGCGTCACGCGCAGCACGCGGTCCGAGTCCTGCGCGTACGTCAGCGCCGTCCAGCCCTGCTTCGGGCTGTCCTGCCCCAACCCATCCGAGTACTCGGAGAGCACCCACCGGCGCTGCTCCGCGATGCCCGTGTCCAGCACAGAGGGCCGCAGGAACCGGAACACCATGCCCTGAGGCGTCACGAACTCCGCGCCCGCGCGCGTCACCGTGAGGCTGCCACCGTGCGACTTGTCCGTCCGGCAGTCGCTCGCGGACTGGTCCTGGCGAAGCACCGTCTCGCACCGGGGGAAGTCATACGACTGGCCGCTCAGGACGACGATGTAGCGCCCGAGCTCCTCCTCCACGACGAAGCCCTCGTACGAATGGGACCAGCCCACGCCCAGCGGCGTCATCTCGTTGCGCTGGTTGTTGAAGGTGCGCGAGAAGCTCACGGACTCCGCCAGGTGCGGCACGGAGAAGTCCTCGTGCGTGACGCTCAGGTGGCCACCGGCGAGGTTGACGTTCTCCACCACCGACTGACCCGCCGCACGCGCGTTGACGAAGCTGTAGCGGCCCACCGGCTCGCCCAGCGCCATCTTCACCGGCGCGCTCGCGCCGAACAGGCCGGGCTCCGGCTCCAGCACCAGGAACAGCTCCCGCCCGCTCGACAGCATGTCGTGCATGCGTCCCAGGTCATTCGACAGCGGCAGCGCGAAGCGGCGGGCGCCATTCGCCCCGGGCTTCGTCAGCAGGATGAGCGGCTGCTTGACGCGCGCATCGCCCTCATTCAGGTAGCGCACCACCTCGTACGTCCCGACGCCCGTGTCCGCGTTCTGGCTGTACTTCAGCTCCGCCGCCTTCAGCAGCGTGTTCGCGTTGCAGTCCGGCCCCTCGCACAGCCGGACGATGCCGTTCGTCATCGTCTCCGGTTCAATCGCGAAGTGGGCCATCGCCTTGACGGAGATGGGACGCGCGACCTCCGGTGACGACAGACCCGTCAGTGACGGGGACGAGGACGTCGCCCGCGCCATGGAGCGCTCCAGCGTGTCCTCGCTGCCAGCCGTCACGAAGTCCGTGCGCGGCGAGATGCCGTGGAAGTTGAAGCGGTACAGCACATTGTCCGCGTTCCCGCTCAGGTACAGCTCGAAGTACAGGATGTCCGCAGCCGACAGCACCTCCGGCAGGAACTCCCCGTCACACGTGCCGCGGATGCGGCCGCCCTCGATGACCACCGGACACTCGATGCCGAAGTCGTCCGTGCCCAGTCGCAGGCGGTACTCACCGCTCACCGTGCCCGCGCGGCCCGGCACGTCCGGCTCCTGGAGGCCGTCGATGAGGAACTGGTACGCCAGGTCATCCTCGCTGGCCGAGGGCCTCGGCACACCCGTCAGCACCCGCCCCGCGTCCGGGCTTCCACCATCGGCGCCCGCCTCGTCACCCGGCCGGGCGCTCACCGTCACCTTGCCCAGCTCCAGCACGCGGAACTCGTGCTCGCGGGCGCGGTCATACCGCTCCAGCGCCGAGCCATCCGACTCGCGGTGCCGGTAGACGTTCTTCAGCCCCACCGCCCACTTGGGCAGCTTGTCGGGGTTCGTCTCCGACTCCTCGTCGGGCTCCACCTCGCCGTCGCGGTTCTGGCACTCGCCGGGCTCGCAGAAGTTCGGCGGCGGCGAGTTCACCTCGTCCGGCTGCAGGAAGCCGTCGTCGTTCCGGTCCCGCTCGTACATCGGGTGACCGACGACATGCAGATAGTAGTTCGCGCGCGTCAGGGAGCTGAGCGACACCATCGCTCCGGACTCGTTCTGGTACGTCAGCGACGCCTGCACGGAGGCGGTGTGGCGACCCGGGCGCACCGGGAAGGCCACCACCACCGGCTGCTCCACCGCCGTCTGCGTCACCTGCACCAGCCGGCCCGCGAGCGGAGGGACACCCGGCGGCACGTCCACCACGCGCGGCGTCCCCGTGTCGCACCGTCCCTGCAGGCGCTGGGGCGACGTGGGCGGCAGCTCCGAGCAGAACTGCTCCAGCTCCTCGCCCGGCTCGCCACGGTCTCTCAGGAGGTCGGGCTCGCAGATGCCACCGTCGGCCAGGAAGCCCGCGTCCGTACACTCGGAGCCAGAGGAGCCACCATCGCCGCCACCGGACGCGCCGGCATCCACCACGCCGCCATCCGTGTGCGGCTCGGGGAGCTGACGCACGCGCCAGTGCGTGGCCATCTGCAGGAAGTCATCGCGCGTCGTGGCCGCGCCGCCATGCCGGATGAGCGTGGGGCGCATGGCGACCTGGACACCCTCGGGCGTCATGCGTCGGGCCACGCGGACATCGATTTCGGGCGGGAAGAGCTTCAGGTCCGCGGGGATGCCCAGCTCGGTCTGCGTGCACCGGGACAGCGTCATCGGCTCGCCCAGCTCCGTCACCTGGAGCGGTCCGCCGGCCTCGTCGTCGGCCTGGCAGCCGCCGGTCTCCGTGCGGCTCACGCGGTTGATGGCCGGCACGATGACGGACGTCATGCCCGAGTAGCCCGTCGCGTGGTTCACCGCGAAGACCACCAGACGGTCGCCCGGGTTCAGCCGCAGGGTGTTCGTGCGGTTGTCGCGGCAGTTGCCGTCGTAATAGCCCTGGTCCTCCGCGCTCAGCCCACCGGCATCTGCACCGCCCAATTGCCGGTCCAGCTCACGGCAGCGCTCACGCGCCATCTGCCGGATGCGAGCCGCCGGGCCGGTGCGCACGCGCGCGTAGTAGCCGTGCGGCGCATCCTCCGTGGGTCCCTGCGTGCAGGCCACGCCATTGGGCGTGCCCGCGGCGAACGTCGCAATGGGGTGCTCCAGGTCATCCGCGCGGAAGAAGTGGACCTCCGTCGACTTCACGTCCTTGAGCGCGATGTCGGTGTACTCGCCCTGCACGGGCGCCTTCTGGCTGTGGGCCTCCGGGTCGCAGTTGAGGGCCAGCGGCTCGCCGTGGCGGTCCACGAACGTCAGCGCGCCGTACAGCATGCGCACGTCCACCAGGATGTCCGCGCGCGTCGTCCTGCCGGGGTACAGCCAGTACGTCTGCGAGCAGACGGGGAACTGGTTGAGCGTGGGCGTGTAGTGCATCACCCCGTCCTCGCCCAGGCGCTCCACCATGCGCGGGCCGGTGGGAATCTCGGTGCAGGAGATGCCCATCTCTCCGCCCATCAAGCCCGGCACGGGGATGCCGTAGCCGCCCGACGCACCCGTCGTGCCCGCCGAGCCGCTGCCGGGCCCCGTGAGCGTCACGCGCAGGTTCTTGAAGCGCACCGGGCTGTGGACCGCCTCGTCCCCGGACTCGGAGAAGGTGTCCTCCAGCGTGCGCAGCCGCAGCTTCGCGCTCGCCGGGCCGCCATCTGCGGGCTCCACCACCAGCTCCGCCTCGAACTTCATCAAGCGGTGCGTGGACTTCGACTGCGCGGACAGCGTCAGCGTCGTCTTGCCCACGGGGAGCGCGACGCGAGGCGCCAGCGCGGCCTCACCCTCGCCCTCCGACTGCCAGGCGCCGGCGGTGGGCTCGGGCAGGTTGCCCGAGGGCCCCTGCGCCACGAGCTTGACGAGCACCGTCTCCGGATTCTCCACGTCGTACGGGTCCGAGGAGACGAACTGCGAGCGGAAGTCGAGCGCCAGCGTGTACGGCATCGCCACCGTCTGCTCGGACGCGGGCTGTCCCACCGCGGGCAGCGCGGGCGCACGCACCTCCAGCTCGAGCTGCCGCTCCAGCGGCGCGCGCACCGAGCCCAGCACCGCGCCGGGCACGGCCATCCCGAGCATCGTGTCGAAGGCGTTGTACCCCGCCAGGTCCAGCCCACCGAGCTGGGCATGCGCCTGGGTCACCATGAAGTTCGTCATGAACTTCTTCCAGAGCGGCTCGGTCGGAGTGCTCCGCGGCCTCGAGCCCTGGAACTCCTCGCCCTCCTCCGTGCCCGCGTCTGGCAGCGAGAGCCCCAGCGCCTGGGCGACGGCGACATGCTGTTCGTCGTTGAGCGGCACGTAGCCGATGAACTCCAGCGACGTGAGCCCCAGCGGCGCCAGCGGCTCCAGCGTCTTGCCGTTCGGCGACACCTGGGCGAAGCCCACGCGCTTGAGCACGTGGCGCTGCGGGTCATGTCCCAGCACCAGGGCCAGCCGTCCGACGGGGAGCTGGGCGCGGTTGGGGAACGTCACGGACACGGTCTTCTGCAGCCGCACGCCCGCGGGGCCTATCTGCCACAGCGCGCCGAGCGCCGCGCGACCCTCCATGGGCAGCGGCAGCGCATACGGCTGGAGCTCCGTGGCGGTGACGAGCCCGCGCGTCATGCCGTCCTCGAAGAAGAGCCCATCCTCGGGCACGTCGATGTGCAGGTCGGGCTGACGGTCCGCGAAGCGCAGCGCCATGGGGTGCAGCGCGTCCACGACCTGCGCGGACGCCATGTCCACCGCGGTGAGCACCAGGGGCGCGTCCAGCGTGTCGGCCTCGTGGTTGACGAACAGGCGGCGACGCAGGCTCGGGTACGTGGCGCCCTCGGACGTGAGGCCCCCCTCGTACCGCATCACCACTTCCCCGCCCCGGGGGCTGAACAGCGTCCAGTTGCCGTCGGGCCCCGTCACGGTGGAGAGGCTCGTCCCCTCCATCGAGACCTTCACCCCGGGCAGCGGGCGGTAGTCCGCGTCGACGACGTAGCCGCGCACGCGCGTGAGCGGCCTGCGCACCGTGAAGTCGCTGGAGAAGTCGCCCGCCATGCCCGGCGGAGTCTCGGGCGCCAGGCCCTGCTTCACCTCGACCGTCAGGCGGGCGCCCTCGGGGAGGGGATCTCTCGCGATGAAGGAGACCGTCTGGGAGCCCGGCACCACCGAGTAGCCACCCGGCAGCGGCGTGGACTGTCCCTGGACGCGGACGAGGAAGCGCTCCGACAGGCCCGTGCCCAGGATGGGCTTGTTGAAGGACACGCTGATGAGCGCGTCGGGCTCCACGCCCTGCTCGCCGGCGCGGGGCGACACACCGGTCACCACGAGCGGGGCCTTGCTCGCCTCCAGGTAGCGCACGGTGACGCTGGCCGAGCCCACCATGCCGCTGGCTTCACCCTCGGGAACCTGGGTGTCCTCGGCGGTCACGTGGATGACGTTCTCCCCGTGGGACAGCGGCACCTCCGCCGAGTACACGTCCGTCGTCGACGTCACCGTGCTCGTGCCGATGCGCACCTCGCGCAGCGGCGCGGCGCTCTCGACGCGGGCGCGCACCGTCACCACCGCGTCCTCGGACTCGGAGCGCTGCGCGGGCTCGAGGATGGTGACGCGCGGCGCGCCCCCCCGGAGGGTCAGCTCCACGGACCGCTGGCTGCGATTGCCCACGACGTCGGACGCGGTGACGACCACCGGCGTCGGCGTGTTGGGGACCAGCTGCACGTACGCGCTGAACGCGCCCGCGATGACGCGCGCGGGGGTGCCATTGACCAGCACCTCCGTCAGGTGCCGGTCTCCGGCGGTGCCCTGCAGCAGGTAGGGAGAGCGTGAGAGGCGATTCCACGCCTCGGGAGGCGTGGGCTCGGTGAGCACCAGGTGCGGCGGCGTGCGGTCCACCGCCACGGCGCGCGTCTGGGTGTGGCCGCGCCCCCGGGCATCCGTCACCTTGAACTGGAGGTCGTGGTCACCATCATCGAGCGTCAGCGCGCCCGTGAAGTCGCGCCCGTTCACCGCCACGCCGACGCCCTGCACGGTGACGCGCAGCGGGAGCGTTCCACCCTCGACATGACCGCTGACGACGAAGCGGGCGCCGCCGTACACGCCGCCCTCCACCGGCGCCTCCACCACCAGTATGGGGTCGGGCTCCACGCCGGGCCCCGCGTCCTGGGGCGAACCCTGGCCGCCACCATCCGGAGAGGCCGTGCCGCCATCACTCGACGCGCCACCGCCAGCATCCGGGCGAGCGCCCGCGTCCGGCGTCCCACCATCCGCCTCCGCGCGCGTGAGCGTGCGGACGACCTCCTCCGTGGCGCCATGGTTGTCGCGCGCGATGATGGAGATGGAGCGCGTCTGGCCCGGGGACAGCGACACGACGTGCGAGAAATCACCCGAGGCCGAGACGGTCGCTGGCGCGCCATCCACCGTCACGGTGACGGTGCCCAGCGGCTCACCAGCCTTGGCGTTGCCCACCACCGTCACCGTGGCCGTGGTGACGACCATGTCCTCCGCGGGCGAGGTGACGACGAGCGTGGGCTTCGTGGCGCTGACGCGGACGGTGCGGGACACCGTCTCCACGTGCCCGTGGGCGTCCGTCGCGACGAGCGTCAACGTGTTCACTCCGGCGGTCAGCGTCACGCGGTGGGAGAAGCTCCCATCCGACGCGAGCGTCACCGGGGCCCCGTTGAGGGTGAGCGTCACCGGGGACGAGTCCACGACGCGGCCGATGACGTCGGTGAACAGCTCCGCCACCTGGACGTTGTCCTCCGGTGCGGTGACGATGATTTCGGGCTTCTTCGAGTCGCGTATCAGCGAGACGGCGTGTCGGGTGACGTTGCCGGCCTGGTCGGTCGCGACGACCTCGAAGAGGTTCGTCCCCTCCACCAGCGCCAGCGACGTCCGATAGCGCCCGTCGCCGCCAGGGGAGAGCTCCGTGGCCCCCAGCTCCACCGTCACGTTCGACCAGGTGTCCGTCACCTGGAGCACCAGCTCCAGGCTCTCCTGGGGGGTGCTGGTGCCATCCGCGGGGCTCACCCGCGTCACCACGGGGGCCGAGCGGTCCACCGTGAAGTGGACCGTCCGCGAGTCCTCGTTGCCCAGGTCGTCCGAGGCGGTGACGACCAGCGTGTGAGGGCCCTCCCCTGTCACGGGCGTCCCACGCTCGAAGGGTGCGTCATCGAGCGTCGCGGACGCCGTCACCGTGCCTTCATCCATGACGGTGTAGTTCGGCGTCACCGTCTCCTTCGTGATGAGGCCCTCGGAGACACCCGTGATCGTGATGACCGGGGCCTGGGCGTCCACCCGGAACTCGCGCCGGACCTCCGTGCGGTTCTGCGCCCGGTCGAGCGCGACGGCGACAAAGACATGGGGCCCATGGGCGGTGATGGGGTCACCCGACGTGTACGGCGCTCCGTCCAGCGTTCCCGTCACCGACAGGAGGTTCGAGTCGGTGGCGGAGAAGGTGATGGCCACGGGCGCGGCGTAGCGGCCACCCTCCTCCACGCCGGTCACCGTCACCGTCGGGTCCGTCCGGTCGATGGTGAAGGTGTGCTCCTGCCGCGTGACGTTTCCTGCCTGGTCGGTGGCCTCCACGATGAGCGTGTGGGCCCGCTGCTGGGTGATGGGGTCGCCACTCGCGATGGGATTCCCGTTGAGCGTGGCGGAGATCGACACGCTCGTGAGCGAGTCCGTGGCCTCGAACCTGGGAACCACCTCCTCGACGTCCACCACGGGGCTGCTCGGCAGGCCTGTCACCGTGAGGACGGGGGGCACCGGGTCGAGGATGAAGTTCACCACCTCACGGGAGAGGTTGAAGAGGTCGTCCTCGGCGGTGACCTCCAGTGTCAGGTTGCCCCAGATGGGTGTGGCATCCCCGCTGTTGAACGACTCGCCGTTCAGCCGCGCGCGCAAGTCGACGGGACCTCGCGAGTCATCCGTCGCGCTGTAGTGGATGACCACCGAGGACAGGTTGCTGATGAAGCCCTCGTGGACCCCTGTGATCGTGATGACGGGCCCCAGCGCATCCACGAAGAAGTTGCGCGTCACGATGGACGTGCGGCCGAAACGGTCCTCCGCGGTGAGCTGGAACGTGTGGGCCCCATGGGTCGAGATGGTGGTCCCCTGCTCGTAGGGCACCCCGTCGAGCGTCGCGACGACGGTATCCAGGGTCAGATCCGTGACGCTGAAGAGGATGACGGCGCTGGGATACCGGCCGCCGTTCGCCACGCCGCTGACGGCCACCACCGGCGCCGTCCAGTCCAGGATGAAGTGGAGCTCCCGGGTCGTCGCGTTGCCCGCGGCATCCGTGGCGGTGACGACCAGCGTGTAGGCCCCCTCCGTCGAGACGGTGGTGCCACTGGTGAAGGGCTGGCCGTTCAGGGTCGCCACCACGGTGGGCGGCGTCCCCGTGTTGTCCGTGGCGCTGAAGCTGATGGTGAGCGGGACGTCGCGCTCCCATCCCGCGTCGACACCGGACACAGAGAGGACGGGCGCCGTCGTGTCGAGGCGGAAGCTCCGCGTCACCGTGGTGGTGAGCCCCATGGTGTCCGTGGCGCGGACGACGAGCGTGTGCGCGCCCTGGCTGGAGACCGTCACGCCGCTGGTGGCGGGGTTGCCGTCCAGCCACGCCTCCACGCGCGTGGCGCTCTGGTCCGTGACGACCCACGTCAGCGTGGGCGGCACCTTGACCGAGGCGTCCGGCGCCACCCCGCTCACGACGATGACCGGAGGCGAGGCATCTCCGGCGACCGCCTGACGGACCTGCTCCACGCGAGGCGCTTCGCTCGCGGCGGAGGTCTCGGGACGAGACCGCTCCTGGCCACACCCCAGCCACAAGCCGAGGAGGGCCACCACCCACACGCCACGACCATTCATGGAATTTATTCCTTGCCCGTCTGACTCGTGGCGACGGACGCGGCGGCGTCCAGACGCTCCGGGTGGGTCTTCACGGCAATGCGCTCACGAAGCTCCTTCATGAGCCGCGCCTGCGCGTCACGCCGCGCGTCCGACTCCAGCCGCCCTCGCGCTTCCTCGAAGGTCGGCACCACCGTCTTCATGTCCGCGACGGCCTCGAGCAGATGCAGGCCGTACGCCGTGGAGAACGGCCGCGAGCGCTCGCCCTTGGAGAGCTGCGCGGCCTCGGTGAAGAACACGTCGTCCACCTGGCCCTCGAGCACCGGCCCCAGGTCTCCGCCTCGCGCCGCGCTCACCGTCTCCTCGGAGGTCTCGCTCGCGACCTTCTCGAAGGACTCACCGCCCGCCAGCCGCGCGAACAGCGCGTTCATCCGCGACTGCGCCCGGGCCCGCGTCTCGTCGTCCGCGCCCGGAGGCACACGCACCAGGAGCTGCCGCACGTGGACCTCGCGGCGGCCGAGCTGCTCGCGCGTCGCCGCGTAGCGCTCCCGCAGCCGGGCCTCGGTGGTGACCTCCGCCAGGTGCTTGTCGAGCAGCGCCTGGGCCAGCACCTCGCGCTCGGCGCCGCGCAGGCGAGCCTGGACGGACGCGTCCTCGTGCAGCCCCGAGCGTCGGGCCTCCTCGGCGAGCAGCGAGCGCTCGATGAGCGCGTCCAGCGCCTCGCCCGACGTGGGTCGTTCGCGCGAGCTGCGCGAGGCGATCAGCGCGGAGACGTCCGCCTGGGAGATGTCGCGCTTGCCGACCTCGGCCACGAGGCCCTCGTCCTGGCAGGCGCCCAGGGTGAGCGCGAGCAGGACCCACGCGCAGCAACGCCATGCGCGCCGGAGCCCCGGGCGCATCGCGGTTCGGTCTTCAGGGCACACGACGCCGTCGACGGCGCCCAAGCCGTCCGAGACAAAGAGATGCACAACCCCTCCCGCCTGCGCCCTCAGGGCGTCCCAGGCATGTCGATGCTCACCGAGCCCGTCTCACGCAGCCGGGCCAGCAATCCTTCCAGGACCTTTCGCTTCCACTGCGGCAGCGCCCGCCCCTCCACCTCCGCCCTCACCTCCTCGAACGCCGGCACCCTTGCCTCCCGGCGCTCCAGCAGCCGCACCACCGAGTACCCCTTCGCCTCCGCCACCACCGCGCTGGTGTCCCCCACCTTCTTCAAGCCGAACGCCGCGCTCTCCAGCTCGCGGTCCGGCAGGTCTCCCCGCGCCACCCAGCCCAGCTCCCCGCTGCGCCCATCCCCGTCCGCCGCCACCTTCTCCAGCGCCTCGCCGGACTTCAGGCGCTGCGCCAGTCGCTCGGCCTTCTGCTTCGCCTGGGCGCGCTGCGCCGCCGTCGCCGCGGGCGGCACCACCACCTGCACCCGCGCGAGGCGCAGGCGCTCGGGCTGGGCCAGTTCGTCGCGGTGCTGCTGGTAGTACTCGCGCAGCGCCTGCTCGCCCGGCGTGCCCGCCGCCTTCTCCTCCTCCGCGAGCAGTTCCTGGATGACCAGCCGCTCCTCCAGGGCCTGCACCTGCTTGTGGATCTCCGGCTTCTGATGGAGGCCACGGACCCGGGCCTCCTGGGCCAGCAGGCGCTTGTCGATCATGGAGCGCACGAACTCGCGCTGACCGGCGGGGCGCTCGAACTGCTCTCGCAGGGGTGAGGGCAGCCGGGCGGATTCCTCGGCCAGCTCCGCCTGCGTCACCACGCCACCGTCGAAGCGGCCGACCACCGGGCCCGCACCCGCGTGGGAGGGGCTCGCGACGGGGGCCGGCTTCGTGCAGGCGGCGCACAGCGCCCACGCGACCAGCAGGACCCGACGCGTCCGTATCGTCCTTGGAGGGACGCTTTCCTTCCGCCCGTTGGACCCAAAACGAGGAACGACGGGATTCGCACCTTGCGCCATGTTGGATATACGATTCAGCGCCACTTCTTGGTTGTCGCTTCACGCGTTGCTTGCGGCTTCCGCTCGAGAACGCGGAGCTCCCACACGCAAGGTGAAGGCCCCGAGGTTGATTCCACCCATGCACACGCGCTCCATCCGAACCCGAGTCCTCTCCGCCGCCCTCGCCGTCCTCGCGCTCTCCGCCTGCGAGGGAGGAGGAGGCGCGGGCCCCGCGAAGCAGGCGCCACAGGACTCGAGCCCCGTCGTCGCGGTCATCAATGACCGCAACCTGACCGCCAACGAGGTGAAGGCGAAGCTGGACGAGCAGCCCCTGTTCGTCCGCAACCGCTACGCCACGCTCGAGAAGAAGAAGGAGTTCGTCGACAACCTCGTGCGGTTCGAGCTGCTGGTGCAGGAGGCCCGACGTCAGGGGTTGGAGGACGACCCGGAGATCAAGGCGACGGTGGAGAAGGTGATGGTGCAGAAGCTGCTGCGCAAGCAGCAGGAGGCCGCCGCCGGCAAGCTCGACGAGCCGGAGCTGCGCAAGTACTTCGAGGAGCACCAGTCGGAGTTCGTCCGGCCCGAGCGCGTGCGGGTGAGCCACATCTTCCTGGAGGCCCCGCAGGCCGACGCGGGCAAGCGGGCCCAGGCGCGCACGGCGGCGACGAAGCTCCTGGCGGACCTGAAGGGCAAGGAGGCGGGCCCCACCAAGAGCGCCTTCGAGCTGGCCGCGTCCGAGCAGTCGCAGGACCCGGTGTCCAAGTCCTCGGGTGGAGACCTGGGCTTCCGCAGCCGTGAGGAGCTGACGCAGAGCTGGGGCACCGCACTGGCGGAGGCGGCCTTCGGGTTGAAGACGCCGGCGGACATCAGCCACGTGGTGGAGACGGAGAAGGGCTTCCACCTGGTGAAGCTGCAGAGCCGTCAGGTGGGAATGGACCTGTCCTTCGAGCAGGCCCGTCCGCGCATCGAGGCGCGCCTGTTGGGGGAGCGCCGCTCCAAGGCGATGGAGGGGTTCATCGATGGCCTGAAGTCGAAGGCGAAGATTGAAGTGAAGGACGCCGCCCTGGAGCAGGTGAAGATCGAGGGCGCGGACAACAAGGCCGCCGAGCCCACGACGGCGCAGCCGTAGGATTCGACGGAGGTCCTCCGAGCCGGCGCACGACTCGCGCCGGCTCGTGAGCCCCGAAGCAACTCAGTGGCGGCGGATGTTGAGCTGGATGCTTCCAGCGTCCTCCGTCGTCAGTCCATCCACGACGATGATGATGGCTTCATCCGCCTGCAGGTCGACATCGACCCGCGTCGGGTAGTCACTCCTCGCCGGAGTGCCGTCACACACCAGCACCTGCTCGGGGCGACAGGTCGGCGGATACACCGCGAGCACCGTACCGATGCTCGAGCCCGCCGTATCCACCTGGTAGGCGCCCGCCTCCGGTGCCACCCAGCGGAACACCTTCTCCGGCCCCGTGTATTCGTAGCCGCACTCACCATGTTCGATACGACTCGTCCCTGACGTGTTCGCGGTCGTCCAGATGGGCAGCGGGCCGGTCAACAGCACCTCTTCGACCCCTTGGCAGTTGGCGGACTCCGTCGTCCCCGAAGCCGACACACAGTCCGGGTCCTGAGGGAAGTCCACCCGCCCATCCCCATCGTTGTCGCGCCCGTCCGAGCAGACCGGAAGCACCAGCGGGTCCTGCTCGTCCGCATCCATCATGGACTCACACCCGGGCTCGGCCGGGAAGTCGACCACCCCGTCACCGTCATCATCCAAGCCGTTTCCACACTGGAACGGCATGTCCACGGTCAGGACGAAGTCCGTGGCGACGCTGCCCTCGACGGTGGCCACGACATGCTCGTTCGCCGCCAGGACGACGACCATCTCGGTCGAACGGGTCTCATCGGTGAGCTGGCACCAGCCGATGGAAGCACCACGGCAGCTGTCCTCACGCAGCGCGAGGTACGCGGACCGGACGCTGTCGATTCGGAACCGGTAGGCCCCCGGAACGGGAGCGACGAAGTCGTAGGCATTGACGTGAGGACTGAACGAGGACGCGCAGCGTCGCACGGGTCCGCCCGTCCTGGACGTCCTTCCCGAGACCACCCACGGGGCCGACGGAAGGCTCGTGGTGGGGATGACCTCACCACAATACGACTCGTCATCATCCGCGGCGCTCATGCAGGACGGATCTCCCGCCGGACCATAATCCATCCGCTGGTCCTTCAAGCCGTCCGGCTCGTTGTCCAACCCATCACCACACGCCGGGACCTGGACAGGGTCGGTCTCGTCGTCGTCCTCGGGACTCGTGCATCCAGGGTCGAAGGGGAAGTCGGTCAGACCGTCCCCATCGTCATCGATGTAATCGGAGCAACGTGGCAGGCGGCACTGGAACTCCGTCAAGGACGGCACTCCTCCTGGCGCGCTCCGAGGGAAGCACTGCTGCCCGTCGCCACACCGGACCCACGGTTGCCACGGCGCGCAGGGGGCATCCTCGTCCAGGAGCCCGCTGATCTCGACCTGTCCCGTCCCACTTCCCTCGACGACGACGTATGCGGGGCCGGTCTGGTCGACGCGCAACGAAGCCACGAGTCCGCTACTCCCCCCCGCGGAACGCGCCCGGCACACGGCATCTCGAGTGGAGAGGGCGCACACGTTCCTGAGCGACAGGCCATGGACTTGCGCATCTCCGTTCACGGAGAGGTAGCCCGGTCCCGGCATGTGGACGCCGAAGACACGGTCACCCCACTGCACGCCAGGGGCCGAACAGACGAGGTGCTCGTCGTCCTGGGCTTCGTCGAAATCCAGCGTGAGGACAGCCCACTCCGCGCTCTCCTCCATCACGGACATCAAGTCCACCGGCTCCGCGCAGGTCTCACCCTCTCCACCCTCGGAGTCTCCAGCCGCGCTCGAGCACCCTGGGTCCTCGGGCCAGTCCGTTCTCCCATCTCCGTCGTTGTCGACCTGGTCCGAGCACGCGGGCAGCGGAACCGGGTCTGTCTCGTCGTCATCCTCCGGGGAGTCACAGCCAGGATCGTTCGGATAGTCCGCGACGTCGTCACCATCGTCGTTGTTCAGCCCGTCGTTGCACTGGTGCGCCACGCAACGGTGCTCAGGAGCACCCGGGGCTCCCACATCCAGGCAGGACCCCAGGGAACAGACGAAGGCCTCCGACGACGGAACACACAACGCCCCGAGACCCAACACCGCGCGGGAGAGCTTCACCCCCTCGGAGGAGTCCATCTGCGGGATGAAGATCTTCGCGTTCCTCGAGAGCGGTCCCGTCCGCAGCTCGTAGTTGTCGACACGACAACTGACGGAACCGACCACGGGTGTGCACCCGTCCGCCATGTCCTGGACGAACAGGTAGGGCAGCGTGCGCCCCGCCGTGGACGCGAGCACGAGGCTCTCGACCGGGCCATCGAACGGCAGCGAGTGCCACGACCCGAGGCCCCAGATTTCGCCGCGACCACAAGGACTCGTGAAGGTCGGGTTCACCTGGACGCTCGTCGGACGGAAGTCCACGCCCGCGAGCATCGGGACCGCCGTGGCACATGACGCACCTGCCCCCGCGGCCACGACCGGCACCGGGGTGGAGAAAGCGCTCCCCGACAAGCCGAGTGTGTCTGTCGCCGTCGCCTCGAACATCGAGGTGCCAGGGGCCGAGGGCGTGTACATGCCGGTCAGCGACACGCCGGACGAGGGAACCTCGCTTGGCCCTCTCTGCGCGAACGTGCTTCCATTGGCCACCAGGCGCATCGAGGAGAGCGCCTTCTCGTCGAAGGCCTTCGCGTCGACTTGCATGGACACACCAACGACACCGTAGCTGGGCCGAGGCTTCACCTCGAGCAGGGGTGCCGAATTCGGCGTCACGGTGTAGCGATGCGTCGAGTGGGTCACCCGACCTCCTGAATCCGTCGCCAGGACGCTGACGTCGAGCTGACCTGCGGAGAGGTCCAGCACGCCCAGCGTTCCCTCACACTCTTCAGTCGAGGGACACGTCACCGTCCCCTGGACGGAGCGACCATCCGGCAGGGTCGCGGTCATCGTCATGCCCGCCATTCCCGACACATCGTGGGCCAAGGCGAGGATCTCCACCGGGTACCCAAGCACCAATCGGGTCGCGTGAGGCCACGAGCCCGCGTAGTGCTGGACTCTGGGCGCCTGGTCCTCCTGGAGATAGACCTGGTAGTACCGCCGCACCTCATGACCTGACGTGTCTGTCGCCATCGCCATGAGCACCAGCTCATCGCGTCCCAGCAACCGGGGGTCCGCGAGCAGCGGCAGCGTGAACGACGCTTCGAGCCCCCCGCCCTGGGCCTGCGTGATGAACTCTGGAGCCGCCCCCCCCTCGATGCGCAGGCGATCGACATACGTCGCGCCGTAGACAGCCCAGACGCTCACCATGTCCAGGTCGTCATCCACGTCGAAAGCCTCGACCTGGATGGAGACCGTGCTCCCCTCCATCTCTCCCGAGACCATGAACGAGTCGATGGTCGGAATCGCCACCAGCGGCGTCACGACATAGCGCAGCTCCCCCGTGTCCAAGCGCTGACCCAAGGTGTCCTCGGCGACGACCCGCAGGGACACGGTGTCCCCCGGCCTCTTCGCGGACAGTTCCAGCACATGGTCGAGCGTGTTCTCACTGTCTCCCCAGCGCTGGTGATTGCTGGCCACGACGACCCCGTCGACATAGAGCCGCAGCACGTTGGGGCCGTCATCCACCACCGTCAGGTGGATGGGGTTCTTCCGGGGAGCAGCGAACAAGCGCACCGGCAACCCACGCAGGTCCTGGGGAATGCCCGCGGTCTGCTGCCCCAGGAGATCCACCGACTGGCGCACCGAGTGCCCCGCGCTGTCGATGACATCGACATGCAGCGACACCCAACCCAGGCTCTGTGGCGGCATGCGGACCGAGGAGGAATACCGCCCCATCCACCCTGGCACGGGCGAGAGCATGCCCAGGAAGCCATCCTCCACGCTCGTGCTCACCGTGTACGGGGGATGTCCCCCCTGGACCATGGCCACGACCTCGAAAGACTCTCCCGAATAGAAGTATCTCCCTCCCGAGGGGGCGACGATGGCCGCCGAGAGAGATTCCGAAACAGGCGGAGTGCCCGTGAGCACCCTCCTGCTCCCGGAGACACCGGTGATTCCCGCGGCCCCATGGGCCCGGGCCTGGAGCACCCATTGCGTCCCCGGAGCCGAGCCGACGGGCACTCGCCACTGACCTCTGGAAGCCCCCGGCTCCAACCGGGACCATGGGGCTCCGTTCACCAGGAGGTCGACATCGTCCACGTTGACGCCGGAGGACCGCGCCTCGAAGGTGACGACCTCGCCAGGCATCGCGACGGTTTCATCTCCAGGGCGAGACAGCTCCACGACGGGCGCCGGCATGATGACGGAGGGAGCGGAGAAGACGCTCACCCCGGCCGATCCTCTCGCCACCACGACACTCTCCCCCACCAGGACGGCGTCCAGCGCGCCCGGAGCCTCCAGCCGCACCAGGAGCACGGGCTGGGGCGGCTCCACGTTCCAGAACTGCACGTCCTGCTCCGTCGTGACGAGCGCGAGACGCCCGCTCATCCGGATGCGACGCACCGGGGACTGCGTGCTCGCGGAGCCTCGTTCGACCAAGGCTCCGGCGACATTCAGCGTGAAGACGCGCACCCCGGTGGCCCCACCCGCGAGCAGGAGCTCTCCCTCCATCGCCACGGCCTGAACCGCCTGGTCCGAGAGACTGGCGCGACGGAACAGCGCACCCGTCTTGTCCAATTCGACGACGCCGAGGCCCGCGGCGCCACGCGCGACCAAAGCGCGACGTCCGTCTCCAGCGACATCCAAGACCGGCCCCTGCAGGTCGAGCGTCCTCGGCACCAGGACGTCTGGCAGCTCGGCGGTCGAGACACTCCCCGCCCCCACGGCCCACAGACGCCCGGACCGGACCTGGAACCGCTCCACGCTGCCCAGCGCCGCCAGTCGCACGTCACGGGTTCCATCCGTCACATACAGCCCGTCTGTCGCCCGCTGCGTCAGCACGCCCAGGGTATTCGCATCGAGGAGGAAGAGGTCCGCGTCCAGCCCCTCCACCTGCCGCACCGCGGAACGCGCCGACACCGTGAGCTGACTCGACGGTCGGAACGGCAGGCCCACGTCCACCAGGGAAGCGCCCGCCAACCCCGCGGCCGTGATGACGCCGCGCCGCGCGGGCGTCAGCCCCACCACCGCGTCCGTCGTCTCCCACGTCCCTTGTGCCGCGCTCGTCGAGCCCTCGGAGAGCTGCACCAGGGACTTCAACGCGAGCCCCTCCTCCGTGGCCGCCATCAGCACGCCTCCCGACACGCGCAGCGCGCGCGCCGCGAGAGCCTCTCGGCCCACCACGCGGAGCGCGTGGGGCTCGCGAACGTCCACCACCCGCAGGACTCCGTCGTCTCCCGCCACGTACGCCCGCCCGGCACTCGCCACCACGGCGTTCGCGCGGCTGCCCAGACCGATGAAGCCCTGGGCCGTGAGGCTCGAGGCCCCCAGCGTGCCGACCTGGACTCCCTCCTCCGTGCCCACCACCACCGTGCTTCCGTCGACATCCACGACGAGCGGCGGCCCTGAGAACGGGGCCGACAGGGCGGCCTCGTAGCTGGGAGGAGGCGTCACGCTCACGCGGGCCGCGTAGAGCGTCGAGTTGTTCGCATAGAACAGCCGCTCTCCCGTCACCGCCAGCAGCGGTCCCGTGGACAGCCGGGTCATGTAATGGACCAGGTTCGGCGCCGCGGGATTCGACACGTCCAGCTCGCGCACCGCCGACTGCTTCTCGGCGACGAAGACGCGACTGGAGGCCTTGAGTGACGTGACGTCCTCGGACGGCGCCCAGCCCACGACCCGAGGCGTCTCGGGACGGGTGACGTCCACCACGAACACCCGACCATCCAGGAGCGTGACGAGCACCTGCTGTCCGATGACCGAAAGCTCCTTGGGAGCGCCCCCATCGACGCGCACCGCCCCCAGCGGCGTCACGAACACACTGGCTCCGGCATGAGACAGCCGTCCCAGCGAGACTCCCGTTCCGGTCGCCACGGCCACCAGGTCCCCGAGCACCGCCACGTCCTTCGCGCCCGCGAAGATTCCGCCATGGACGGTGGTCTCGGGGGCCGCGATGGGACCACTCACCTCACGCTCCTGGAACCTCTGCGTCAGGTTGCCTCGGGCATCCATCGCCCAGGCCTCGACGCGAAGCAGGCTCCCCGGCGGTGTCCCCGGAGGAATGACGTAGCTCACGGCGTTCACGCCTGTGGCGACGACAGTCCCTCCCAACCTCACCCGCAGGCCGGAGTCCGGGGTGACGCGGGCCTCGTCCGTTGCCCGCATCGTCGCCGCGAGCGTGGAGCCCGCCACGACCACGGCCCCAGGAGGATCCACCTCGAACTCGACGATGGCCGGTCCCGTGGTGTCTTCCACCACCTCGGCCTCGACTGACGCGCTCGAGTGACGCCCCTGGCCATCGACCAGGCGGACCTCGATTCGCACCGGCGCGCTCGCCACCCCCGCCGGCAGCTCCGGCATCCGGAGGATGGCTCGCGTCTCGGGCGATGCGAGCACCACCTGCTCCACGAGCGGCTGTCCCGCCAGGCCCACCGAGAAGCTCAACGTGAAGTCGGAGATAGGAGCCGGCCCGGTGAAGCTCGCCCGGACTCCCACGGCCTCTCCCTCGACCAGCTGCGCGGGCACAGCCGACAGAGAGAACAGGGGGCCCGACGGCTCGACGGACGGCAGGATGAACACCACGGAAGGCGTGGAGATGGCCACCCGAGTCCCGTCGGTCGCGACGGCCTCGAGCGTCACGGCCCGACCGAACTCCTCGGTGACCCCCAGCACGGGAACGGACAGCACCGCCCGGAGCGAAGGCGCGTTCACGGTGACCGTGTCGAGCACCGTCCCGCCATCGCGCAACGTCACGGTGACCGCCCTCACCCGTGCCGGGTCGACGAACACGGGCACGACGTCCATCATCGAACCTTCGAGCACGTGCGACTCGGAACGGAGCGCGACGAACTCGGGCCCCGCCCCTGCCCCCGGCGCCGTCAACGTCACCGTGTCCTCGGCGGAAACCGTGTTGCCCGCGAGGTCGTGCACCCTCAGCTCCAAGTGAGCCGTGGCCCCGGTCAGGGGCAGGTCCACCGCGACGGGCACCCGACCATCCAGCACCTCGACGGTCCGCCCATTCACCCTCAACTCCGCCACATACCAATTGAAGGCGTCCGAACCGTCCTCCACCGCCGCCGTCAACGCGAGCCGACGCCCCCAGGTGCCCGTCTCCGGCGCCACCAGGGACACGACCGGCACGCCAGGCCCGCGGCCCAGCGGCAGCCGCGCCACCGTGTGCCCATCGGCTGCGTAGAGTTCACCGGGCCCCGCGGCGGCGGCGCCCAGCAGCGCCGGGAAGTCGCCCACGCTCGACGGATAGGCCCGGCCCTGCACAGGGAGGGACTTCACGTCATGGACCTTCAGGCCTTGCTCCGTCCCCACGACGAGCCACGGCCCCAGGACCGTCGCCGAGCGCGGCGTTCCGTGCAGCTCCGCGCGCGAAGCGCCCATCGCGTAGAGACTCCCCTGCACCACCTCCTCGAAGCAGTGGACGAAGCCGAATCCACTGTCATCTCCCACCACGCACGCCTGGTCCTCGGCCGAGGCCGCGACCCACGTCACATCACGGACCTCGATGGAGGCCCCCCGCTTCGGCGCATAGGGCACGGAGAGGTCCACGGTCGTCAACGTGTCGCCAGTGAGCACCCAGGCCTGCTTCCCGTACACAGAGACGGACTGGACCTCGGGTCCGGGCAGGCGCCCCAGCAGAGCACCGTCCGCGGACCGCACCTCCAGACCTTCCTCGGAGCCCACGAGCACCCAGGCACCCCGTGCCGAAGCCAGGGCCGTGGGAGGACGCCGCAGGGGGACCGTGGTGACGAGCAGGTCCGGGACGGAGAGCAGCTCGATGGCCCCCTCTCCCCCCCGCTTCAGCGCCACCGCGAGTCGATCCTCCACGAACGCCAGCCCCACCGCGCGCCCCTTCAGCTTGCGCGAGGCCAGGACCTCCAGGGCGTTCCGCCCACGCAACTCGACGACAGACTCGCCCGTCGAGTCATCACGGACGACGGCCCAGACATCGCTCCGCGCCGCGACTCCCACCACCGGCGCCGCGGACTCGGCCTTCACGCTCGCGGCCTCCCGCGCGAAGACCTTCAGCACGCCCTGACGGGCCACCGAGAACGACTGTCCGGTCCCTGGCAGGGGTTCCACGACCGCGAGCACGGGGGCGGACTCGTCACCCAAGGGCAACGGGAAGCGGCCGTCCGCCGTCGGAGCAAGGGCCTCTCCCGAGACACGCACCGAAGCGGTGGTCGCCAGCGCCATGCTCGTGTCATCGACGTGGAGACTGGACCCGCCCAGCCAGACAGGGCCTTCGGGCCTCGTCGCGACCCGCAGGTCGGGCGACGGCACGGACGAGTCATCGGTCACCCAGAAGTGCTGCACCACCGGCTCCGAGCTCCGCCCCTCCAGGTCCGTCGCCACCGCGTGGACGGGGATGCGGTACGCCTGGGTCCCCACGAGCGGTGGAATCCTGAACGCGTGGCGCCAGGGCGCATGCGTCAGCGTCACGCGCTGGACATCGAGGCCGAGCGTGACCGACGCCACGCCCGCCGGAGCGACGACCTCCACGACGACGTCCAGCATCTTTCCCTCGACCAGGGAGTCCTCGTTCCGAGGCGAGAGGAGGCTCACGTAGGGCTTACCGGCGCCTTGTGCCGCCGGTACGACGGTCACCTCCAGTTGCGCCTCGCCCTCGTTCCCCCGGCCATCCCGGGCGACGACCCGGAGCTTGATCGGCGTGTCGTCCTGGACCGTCGGAGCCACCCACCGCACGGGCCGAGGCAGCCCCTGGAAGGTCGCGATCTCCCTGGTGGTCCCCGTCCCCTCCTTCTGCTGGAAGGTCGTGGAGACCACTCGCGTGTCATCCGTGACGGAGACCCGGAGGTCCATCGCGGAGCCCGAGTAGACCTTCGCGCCCTGCGCGGGCATGAGCCACGCGACGGTCGGCCGGGTGACATCCGGCTCCACCGTCACGTGCAGCAGCGCGGGAGACGAGCTCTGTCCGCGTGAATCAATCGCCACGGCCACCAGCTCATGGGTCTCGGATGCATCTCCCGACAGGGACAGCGCGAGTGATTCATCCAGAATCTCCTCGCGCTTCGCGGTGATGGGGACGCGCCGCAACGGCACGCCATCCATGCTCAGCTCGATGGCACGCAGTTCCTCCGCGTCCTCGGCGCGCAGTTGCAGCGTCAGCGACGTCCCCTCCGTCTGGCGGACGCTCGCGAGCGCCGGCTGAGTGAAGCGCACGGACGGCAGACGGTCGTGGGTCAGGCTCACCGTCGCCGAAATCAGTCCCACGTTGCCGCTGCCATCCGTCGCCCGTGCCAGCAGCGAGGACGTCCCCCCGGCCGGAACGGAGCGCCACACATGACGGAACTCGTGGGTCGCCGCGTTCGAGACCGACAGCGGAACCCCGTCCACGAAGAACTCGACCTTCGCCACACTCCTGCTGTCGTCCGTCGCCTTCACGATGAACGCATGCTCCGTCCCCACGCCCAGCACCGCGTTGTCCACGGCCTCGGCCCTTCCCACGAAGGCGAGCGAAACCGCCGGCGACACGGTGTCCTCCACCGTGAAGACATGGGACAGCGGCCCGGAGCGGACATTGCCCTCCAGGTCGTGGACGTTCGCGAGCGACAGTCGATAGGTGCTGGCGGACGGAAGGTCCGCCGAGCCCTGCGGGCGAGTGAACGACACCGTCGCTCCGGAGACGCTCAAGGCCCCGGGCATCACGACACCCGTCGCCAGCGCCGTCAGGGTGGCGGTGGTCGGTGCCTCACCGCCGGTCCCCAAGCGCACGGGCTCATCGAACGTGGCACTGAAGACCTTCTCTCCGGCGGCGACAGCGCCGGCGGGTGAGAACATCGGCTGTGCGGTCGGCGCCTTCACATCTCCACGGCGAAGCGCCTGAGGCAACGACACGCTGCCGCCAGGCTGCGTGGCGAACAGCGTTACCCAGCCTTCGGGGCCTGGGGGAACGAGGACGTCCACGCGACCTGTCGTGACGTTCCTCGTCTGAGCTGGAGCACCGTGCTCGGTGAAGCGGACCTCGAGTCCTCGCGTGAAGCCCGCGCCCAGCAACGACACCCATTGACCCGCCAGGTCGATCTTCGACGGAGCGACCTCTGAAACGCTCAACGGAGCGGTGTAGATGAATCCTCCCGCCACCTCCGCGCTCCCCGAATCCGTCACGACGCGAACGCGGACGGGCCCCGCATACGAGGTGGGAGGAGCCAACACTCGCAGCTCCGAGGACGACGCTTCGTGCGTCGGGTCGTCCACGGCCAGCGAGGAACCGAAGTACACCCGCGCCCCTGGACTGAAGCCTGTCCCGGACACCGTCACCACGGTCCCGCCCGCCGTCGGCCCGTGGTCAGGACTGAGCAGACCGACCGAGACCTCCGGAGCCTGCGCGCCCCCCCGGACATCGAACGTCCAGGGACCTCGGAGGTATCCGCCCACGAAGGACGTCGGCTTCAGCCCGACCCGCGCCGTATAGACGCGGCCCGCGACCAACGCATCGCGCGGCTGGAAGCGCACGGACGCCCCAGACCGGGTGACGGCCGAGGCATGGACCTCGGTCTCTCCATCCAACAGCTCGAGCGTCGAGCCCGTGACCACGGAGAGCGGGAGCTCACTCGCCACCGACACCACCACGGGCGCCCCCACCATCAACTCGGCCCCTGGCCGCGGAGAGGTTCGGGAGATCGTCGGGTACGGCAACGTGTCGAAGAGCTGGGTCCGCCCGACCTGGCTCACCAGCGCGAAACCATCTCCCAGCAGCGCCTTCGGCGAAACCCTGGCGCCATGCGTGAAGAAGGTCCGCTCCACGAACGCTGTCGATGCCGTGGTGTCGACCCACGAAGCCCGCTCGGTTCCCACGGCGAGGAGCCAGGGCCCCGACAAGGCCAGCGAGCGAGGCATCGCGCCGCTCCCGCTCGGTGCGGTCCAGGAGCCGAGGCGCCTCGGCAGCAGCGGGTCCGTCACGTCCACCAGGTGTGCGGACGCCCCCGTCGCCACGGCGATCCGGCTGCCATCGACCACCAGGGCATGCGCCGCCCCAGAGAGGTTCTGCACCTGACTCAGCGGGCGCAACGCACCGTCCTCGAGACTCCGCAGCTCGAGTCGGGACATCTGCTGCTCCTCCAGGAGGAGCGCGAGCGACGGGCCCACCACGCCCAGGCCCGCGATGCGCGCCGGAACCAGCGATTGCTGCGCGACCACCTTCAGCCGCGCCTGCGCCTGCCCGGGTTCACGCAGCGCCGCGAGCACCACCAGCTCGCTTCCGCCCGCGGCGACGACCGTCGTCGCGCCAGGGGTCGCCGCCACGGAGGACAAGGACTGCCCGGACACCAACGGGACGCGGTCGACCTCCAACGGGTGGCAGCCCACACCAGGGCCACTGCCACAGGCCCCCAGGTCGTAACGCACCACCTCCTGCTCACCGAGCAGGACGGCATGGGTTCCCGCGACGCTCAGCGCGGTCGCGTTCCCCACGCCGGGGACCCGTCCCAGCTCCAGCTTGTTGCCCGAGGGCGACAGGTCGATGGCGACCAGCTCGTTCTCCTGAACTTGGAGCAACGTGTCGCCCACGAGCGCGCTCGCGGGGCTTCCTTCCGTCAGGTCCTCACGTCGGGCCAGGGTGAAGGTGAATCCTCCCGGCAACAGGCTCACCATGGAGCCTCCCACCGAGGGCGTCTCCACCCTCACGTCCACGGGCCCCACGAGCCCGTCTGGCAACGTCGCCGTCAGGGTTCCCGTGACATCCACCGAGGTGGCACGCGCCGGGATGCCGGAGAACGTCACCCGAGAGCCGGCGTAGAAACCCTCGCCATGGATGCGGATCTGCTCGCGGCTCATCGTCTCCGCGAAGGCCGGCTCCACCTGGGTGATCTTCGGCGAGACGAGGTACCGGTAGGCGCCCAGTCGCGAGGCGGACAGGCCGTCCGCGTTGACGACCTCGACCGAGGCCGCCCCCACGACTCCTGGAGGGGCCGCGACGGTGACTCGGGTCCCGCCCTCCCCCACCGAGCAGCTCCCAGC
>NZ_SRLW01000116.1:0-28652 GCF_006518215.1 Myxococcus sp. AB025B | reverse complement strand
GTGTCGCGGGGGCGGAGCGGGAGGGGCTTGAGCCAACGCACGGGCGCTTCATACCACCCGCGACACGGGGGGCCTCGGGATTCGAGTCCAGGTGTCCGTCGGAGCACGACTCCCTGGTCGCTCGCGGCCCCCTCCTCCGACACAACAACCGCCCGGAGCCAGGACCAGGCCCGTGGATCGACGCGTGATGCTGGAAAGAAAAAAGGGCCCTATCGGAATCGATAGGACCCTTCGTTCAGCTCCGGGACCGGGCTGCTTCGGCGAGGTTCGGCGGGCAGACGGACCGAGAGCGCGCGAATGCGCGGACGCCCTCGGAGTATCGCCTTGCGCCGAGTTGAACGCTCGTCTCGGCACGGTGTTCGCCGCGTAGGTCGGCGTCGCGCTCGCCGATCGGCGTTCGGAGACGGACCCGAGAACCGGAGGGCCGCCCCGGGTGGTCAACAGATGTCGATCGGCCTCCATCCAGATCCCAAGAAACCTCCTCGGCGGCGGCATCGAGGACGCGCGCCCCCTTCGGCGACCGCCACCAGGCGGCCAACGCGGGCGCGTGGCGCGCCCGACGCGCACCTGGGACGCCTGGGGCGGCCTGCGGACAAAGGGCGCCCGTGCGCGCCGTCCGCGATGCAGGGGCGCGAGGGTGACGTCAGCCGGCGTCATGGTCAGGCTGCCTTCGCGGGCAGGGCGTCGGCGACGAGCGCGTAGCCCTGGAGGATGCCGTGAGCGTAGGGGCGGCGCTTGAGGCGGCGCTTGTGGAGGTCGGCGAGGTCGATGATCTCGGCCTCAGGCTTGCTGGCGGCGAAGTCCTCCGGCGTGCGCCCGTCGATCCCCTGGTGGGGGCGCTCGGTGTTCGCGTAGCGCCGGTACTCGTCGAGGTAGAACTGGAGTTCCTTCGCGTCGGCCACGCGGATGTGCCGGAGCAGCTCTCGGCGGACGGATCCGATGGCGCGCTCCGCGTAGCAGTTCATCGACGGCAGCCCGGTCGGCGTGACCTCCTCCTCGATCTCGAGCACGCGGAGCTGGCGCGCGAACTGCCCGGCGAAGTGCGCGCCGTGGTCGTGAACGACGGCTTTGGGCGCGCGCTTCTCGCGAGCGCAGACCTCGTTGAAGGTGCGGATGGTCCACACCGAGTCGACGTCCCAGCCGTCGTGGACGCGGAGGTCGAGCAGCTCGCGGGTGTGCACATCGATGATGAGGAGTGCCTGGAGCCAGACACCCTTCGCCGTCTGCACCGCGAAGAAATCCAGCGCCCAAAGCGCGTCCTTCGCAGTGGACCTCACGCGCTCGAAGTCGAGCTTCCTGCCTGGGCGTGGCGAGAACCCGTTCTCCTTCAGGATGCGGGCGATGGTCGGCTCGCTCGCGCGGATGCCCATGCGCCGCAGCTCCTCGCGTATGCGCCGATGGCCCCACGCTCGGTTCTCGCGCTTCAGTGTCAGGATGAGCTCGACGACCTTCTTGTCGAGCGGCGGTCGCCCGCCCGTGTCCGGGCGCCCTCGCAGCGAGCGGAAGCGGGTCGCCCAGCGCCTGATGGTGCGCAGCGACGCCGAGAGGAAGTAGCGCTGGAAGGGCTCGTCGCCGCGCGTGACGAGGTACGCGAAGACCTGCGCGGCGCGCGTGGCCATCGGCGTCGGCGCTGGCTCGGTGCGCTGAGCGAGCTCGGCCTCGAGCGCGTCGAGCTGGGCCTTGAGCGCGATGTTCTCGCGGTAGAGGCGTGCAGCCTCGGGCATCGTCGTGTTGCGCGGCAGGCGCGACACGCGGTCCACCGTTGTGAGGAGCAGGTGGTAGAACCCGAACTCGACGGCGCGCAGCGTGAGCGATGCCGCGCCCTTGATGCGGGCTACGAGGCCGGGGGCGAGCGGCTTCATGCGATGGCCCACTTCGAAGATGCGGTGCGGTTCTCGTTGGCAATGCTCGTCGTGACCCCATCCACCCACGCATCAGCCATCGCGGAAGCCTCGGCCTCACGTCCTGCCAACAGCAGCGCCGTGGCGTCTCGGAGAACGCGAACAACGTCCTTGCGCGCCCCAACGACCGGAACGCGAACACCGCCCAGGTCGGTCGGCTCGAACTTCAGCAGACCATCTGCGTAAACCCTGGCGTGCCGCGCCAGTTCGCGACGCACCGAGGATGTCAGGAGCAGGACACCGAGCGTCGCCTTCTCAGCCTCCGTCACCCGCTTCTTGAACCGAACCACGTAAAGCGTGTTCGAAGCGGTCAGTCCGGGCATGTCCCGGAGAGCGAGGAACGGGAGTCGCTTCGACATGCCCGACATGAAACCATCGACGCGACCGGGCAACGGCGTCCGGTGCCACGGATCGCGCTTGGCGATCTTATGTGCGGCAAGGTTACAGCCGCCCTCCCTGCCGTGTTTGAGGTAGGCCCTCACGGCCCGATGTCGTAGAGCCGAGTCCGTCGGCCAGAACATCCAGACGCGCGCGCCCTCGTCGCGCAGGTTCGCCCACTCCTTCCTCCCGATCGCGGCACTGACGAGATGCTTGCTTCGCGAGAGCGTCGGGCGCAGCGTGGACTGCGGCAGCTGCCACTTCCTTCGCTCGTCTTCGTTCAGGAGGAAGTACCCGGCATCCCCGGTCACGGCGCCGATGTGGATGTGAACAATCTCGTCGAGGCGCCGCAGCGCCAGCGGAGGCGGTGCGAACGCGCGCATCGTGGAGGTTCCTGGCGGCACCTTGCCCAGCGCGATCTGCTCGAGCGCGGCGATCGTCTCGGTCAGGCCCGCAACTTCTATGCGCCTGTTCGTGCAGGACTGTGCTCCCCGGCCGAACGCGACGACGACGACCACGCCCTCCTGCACTTTCGGGAAGAGCGGGCTCGCGCAGCGGACAACGATGACCTCGCCAAACGCGCGCTCGACTGTCTCACGAACCTTCCTTGCGTACTTCGCGAAGTCCCAGGCAGCGGGGAGCACGGCGACGAGCGAGCCGCCCTCACGCACGCAGTCGATGGCGGTGAGCAAGAACGCCGCCCAGTAGTTCGCCTTGAACGGCAGGCGATGCCCGTCAGACATGCGTACGTCGAGCGCGCGGTCGAGAAGCTTCCCCTGTACCCGGCTGAGCGCTGCGTACGGAGGGTTCATCACCACATGATCGACGGACGCGCGGTGCTCCGCTGCCCACTCGAGGAAGTCCGTCTCCCGAACGGTGCGCGCGAGGTCGTCGACGGCACCCGGACCGGGTGCGATGTCGATCGCCGAGATCTGCGCCGCCCGGACTCCGTGAGCAGCCATCTGGGCGACGAAGGCACCATCGCCTACGCACGGGTCGAGCCACAGCGCGCCGGGCTTGCCGCGGGCCGCGGCAACCATCGCGACGGCAAGCTCGGGAGGCGTGTAGACCGTCGCAGACTGGGGAACGTGCTCGTGGCTCACGTCCCCTCCACGAGCAGTTCACGCGGTGGCTTCGCGATTTTGAGCGCCATCCACGGGCTACCAGCGAAGTCTTGCACGCAATTCGCCTGCCACTTGAGGAAGCGAAGCACGCGGTCCTGGTGGATGCCCTTCCACCACTTCGAGTCCCTGTTCTCGGTGAGCGAGTGCTTCTTCCAGCGGTCTTGGAAGACCTCTCCGAGCGCCATGTCGATGACCAGGAAGGGACTCATCAACGGTGCAGGAAGCCGGGGAATGTCGAGCGACTTGGGGAACGGGAAGTACTCGCTGTCGTCCTTGTCCCCGGGGCGATTCACCTGAAAGTGGAAGTGCGTGCCCGGCGAAGCCGCGTCGCCGACCTCCGTAGTCCAACGCGCGATGACCTTCTCCTCGTTGTCGACATCAGCGACGAGCGTCGTGACGGTCGACGCAAGGCCGTCGAGCAGGAAGTACTTGCTATTCTTCCACTTGCCCTCGTCGAGCTTGCGGATTTGCCAGACGAAGGAGAACTCAGCACGAACCTTGTGCTTGCTCTTGCTGTCCGGCTGGCTTTCGCCGTCGCTCCAGATGGTTCGCAGCGGACGATTGGCCGGGATTTGCCACCGCTTCAGATCGGTGCTCTTCGCGACCTGGATGTTCTCAAGGGTGCTCTTCGCCTCGGCCAGCACGCCGACGCTGGTCTTGTCGAGGAAGTCGCTCGCGTAGGCCTTGATAGCCTCGCACTCGTCGATGAGCCCCTTGAACGGGAAGATAAGTCCACTCATCAGGGCTCGTCCTCGACGGCCACTGCCTTCAGCTCGGGGGCATCCTCGAGGTCGACGCGGAGCGCCCATGCCTCGTCGGCAAAGGGCGGCCAGTCGTCTGGGCGCACCTCGACCACGGTGTCTTCAGTCGCGAGGTCGTCCTTCGTCTTGAACTGCTGCCCGAGCACCGGAAACAGGCGAGGCGCATCCTGCTTCTCGATGCCAGCGACCTTCTCCTTCAGCACATTGTGGAGGACGACCAGATCGCCGGGGCTGTCGGCAGTCGCCTCGAAGATCGCGTGCTCAACGCCCGCGCGCCACCAACGTCGTCCGAGGAAGGACGAAAGCTGCCCTTGGTAGGACGCGTTGCCGAAGAGCGCCTTGAACTCGGCCGAGTCGGCGACGGCACGCAACGATTTCAACGACACGCGGAGCCGAGCAGCGACGTGCGCCTCGTCCAGCAGGAAGGTCGGATAGGGGAGGATCTTGTGCAGCACCCAACGCACCACCCCGATCCCGTGCGTGTGCTCCGCGAACTCGTGGATCGGCGGGCGACACCGCCGAATCTCGCGCGTGGCTGCCTCGACCCAAGGTACTTCTTTCGGTAGAGCGAGCCACTTATGAAGTGCCTCCGTCGCGCTGGCAGCAGCCTCACCAGGCCAGTCCTGCGGCAAGCTCTCGACAGCGGCGGCAAGCTCAGCCACTCGCCGGGCTCGCTCGGCGATCGGGTTCTCAGCGCCGTTCTTCTCGAAGATCCACTCGAGGTTGTGGGCGCGGGCGACGATGTGGGGCTGATGAACCAGCTCGCGCGCGACGTCTTGGATGACGGCGGTGTAAAGCGCGTAGGCGCACGCCTTTTTCGGATCGAGTTCGTGCGCCTTCTCCTGCAGTGTGGCGAGAACTGCAAGCCCGTTGGGTGGACGCAGCGCGAGGGCGGGCGCGTTCGCGCGCTCGGTCCAGTGCTCGATCTTGAAGTCGACGAGTAGCAGCGACGCCTTCGTGAGACTTGCCTCGGTGATGTCCTGCGGGTGGCAGACCTCGATCTCGATATCCCCCTGCGAGGTCACCTCATCCTTCCAGGGCTTGAGAAGGTCGGGCTCGTCGTCGACGTGGAGGACGAAGGGCTTGAAAGACGTGGTCATCGGGTCCCTCCAGGGAAGACAATTTCAATGGCGGTTGCGGCTCCCTTGCGCGGCCGCACAAAGCCAATCGTCGCGCCAACCTCCGCGAGAAGATCTCGCGTGATCCCGAGCCCCAGTCCCATGCCCTGACCGAGCACCGGGTCGAGTTGCACGGTGGTCGACTCGAAGGCCCGGAACCAGCGCTCACCCTCGGCAGGGTCGACTGCCTCGCCGGTGTTTTCGATGCGCACGCGTAGCTCACCCTCCTCGGAGAGGTCTGCGTTGGCCCTGATGAAGCCGTCGGTGCCTGCCGCCTTCACGGCGTTGGTGAGCAGGTTCGTAAAGATCGCCATCAGCTCAGCGCGGAACATCGCGGGCGTCCGAAGATCGTCGGCGACGTCGTTCTTGAACGCGATCCCGCGATGCTCAGCGGAGGTCGCGACGAGCCTCCATGTGGCGTTCAGCGCGTCGTGGACCTTCTGCTTCGAACGGCGCCGCCGCGCGTCGGGCGTGACGACGTCGACGAGATAGGCGGCCTGACGCTCGATCGCACGGCGAAGCTCGGAAGCCGCTCCGGCGACCTTCGACACGCGGTTCTTCAGCTTCGGAGGAAGCTCCTCCTCGCGCAGGCGGGCGATACTGTTCTCGAGATCCGCAGCAAGGCCGAGGAGCCGGTTTACCTCATGGGTGAATGCGGCGAGCTGAGTACCTACGGAAGCCAGCACTAGGACCATCGTGTTCGCGGGAACAACCTCGCGGGAGACCTCGGTGGCGTGCGTCACCTCGTCGGCCGCTGCGATGAGCTTTTGCTTCAGACCTTCAGGAGCCTGATCGGCCAGGCGCTTCAGCTCGGCGGCCTGCTCCGAGAGTCGCTTGATCGAACCTTCGGCCTTCGCCTTGGTCGAGCCGCCCGACGAGGAGGTCCCCGATGCCGGGCGTCCACCCGTCGGCCGTGTCGCCGCCGCAGCCTCTGCCGCTGCGGCCTTCGTCGAGGCTCGAACGCGCGTCAGGAGATCGATCCCGCGCCTCACCGTGCTCACGATGAACTCGTAGGCGGCATCGGGCACGAACCCCTCGCGGTTCACCAGCATCTCGAGGGATCCGGAGCGGTTGACCGTCAGAAACACGCCGCCGAAGAAGTGCTTGTTGGACAGACCGAGGAGTCCTTCGTCCTCGACCTCGCCGAGCTTGCCGGGAGCCACCGAGTCGACGAGAAACCGCAGCTTGCGATCACGGGCGTTGTAGTCGCGCGACAGGTAGAGCCAGTCGTCAGCGTCTTCCCCGTAGGGGAGAACGCGAAAGCCCTCCATGTACACGCGCACGCCTGCCACGCGGTTCGACCAGGCGCGCTCATCACGCTTGCCCGAGGCCGAGCCCTCTCGGAGCAGAAGCCGCGCGTGGAAGAAGGGTCCATCCTTGGCCGAAGCGTGCTTCTCAGAGAAGTCGTACGCCTTCGCCTGGGGTGTCTCTTTCACCATGCTGCGCGTCGGGATGACCGCGTAGCGGACGCCCTGAGCGGAGGCATCAATCTCGAGGACCCAATTCGCGGTGTCGAGAACGGCAGGCCAGTAGTTGTCGCCGACCTCAAAGTCGCCCTCGAGCTTCAGCTCGAACCCGGGATCTGCAGTCGGCGCGTCCGCCACCTGCGGCGAAGCAAACAGCCCCTGGGCGCTCACGACATTCTTCGAGAGCGGTTGTACGAGCGCCTTCGGGGCCTGCAACCCCTCGACCTCGAGCAGAAACCGACCCTTCTGCGCATCGGTCCACTTCTGGCGCAGGCCGGTGAGCGTAAGGGTCGTGCCGCTGCGGTCGCCGCGCTTGACCGGACGCTCGCTCGCCGCGATTGCGTCATCACCCACCTCGTCCAGGGTCTCCGCGGCCTCCACCTTGTTCCAATCGATGAACCCATCGACGCCGACCACGGCCTCGCCGCTCGCCGACCACGGAATCGACTGAATCTCGATCTTCCTCGCGAGCTTGTGGGCAGCGAGGCGACCGACGCCCTTGGCTCCGGTGAACCGTCGCTGGTAGCGCTCGGACTTGCGATCGCCGTCGGTCTTCAAGCGAGCCGCGACCCGAAGGAAGCCTCGCTGAAACGTATCGGGGTTCATGCCCACGCCGTTGTCCGAGATACGGATGACGCCGCGCCTCGGGTCACCGATGTTCTCTCCGAAGACCGTGACCTCTGTGGCGTCGGCGTCGTATGCGTTCTTCACCAGCTCGATGAGCGCCGTCGACTCGCGCCCAACGAGCAGCTCGCCGAGCTCACGAAATAGGTGCGTGTCGACTGAGAACTTCGCCGCCTTGTTGCCGTCACTCATGGGGCCTCCTGGAGGCACGACGGTGCGGCACGCTTTGCGTGCTCTGCTGCTGATAGTGGAACGGCGTCTTCATCATCAAGTCCCTATGCAGCGAGCGCCCGCTCGTAGAGGTAGCGCTGGAACCCGACGAACAACTGCCGGATGTCGGCTACGGGGCCGAGCTTGTCCTTCGCGTCGTCGATGCTGCCGTAATGAAGCTTCAGGAGCGGCGCGAGCTTGGTGTCATCGAGCTCGTCGACTCCCTCCTTCACGTAGTGGTCGAGCACAAACTCGATGAACTCGCGCTGCACAGGTGTGAGCGTGGGCCCAACCTCCGAGCCGGCGTGGGCGGCGCGGACCTCGCGCGTGATGGGTACCGCAGCGAACGCGACGAACGCGAGCACGTCGTAGATGTCGCTCTTCTCAGCGGAGACCACCTTCTGCATCTCAGTGAGCGCCTCGCGGCTGAATCCTGCGTCGCTTAGCTGATCGAGCAGCGCACGCCGAGTGTCGGGCACGCTCCACAGCGCACGGAGCTGCTCCTCGTCCTTGAAGAGCGCGGGTAGCGTGCCAAAGAGCGCCTCGAGGAACTGCGCGGCCGACATCGGCTTGCCGTCGGCGCTCCAGAAGGTCGTCGCCACCATGCTCTGGATGGTGCGTTCCTTCCCGTCGGCGAGCTTGATGCGGATGGGGCCGGGGCGCTTGTTCTCCTCCTCATCCCCATCGTCATCACCACCGGCGTCCGGCGGGTCGCTCGGCTTCTTGTTCTTGGCCGGAACGACGCTTCCGCCCTGTGGCTCTTGCGGCGGGCCATCCCACTCCGGGTCCTGGAAGTGGTGATGCGCCTTCACGAAGTCGTAGATCGTGAAGTAGTCCTTGCCGTCGTACAGGCGCGTCCCTCGACCGATGATCTGCTTGAACTCGATCATCGAGTTGACAGGCCGCAGGAGAACGATGTTGCGGACGTTACGCGCATCCACGCCCGTCGAGAGCTTCTGCGACGTCGTCAGCACCGTCGGGATGGTCTTCTCGTTGTCTTGGAAGTCACGCAGGTGCTCGTCCCCGCGCTTGCCATCGTCCGCCGTGACCCGCACGCAGTAGTCGGGATCGGTGCTCGTGGTCTTTGCCTGGTTGATGAGGTCGCGGATCGCGGCTGCGTGTGGTTGGTCGTAGCAGAACACCAGCGTCTTCTCGCGCTGGTCCATCATCTGCATGAAGAGCGCGACGCGGTGCTGCTCACGCTCCTTGATCTCGATGACCCGCCGCGCAAACTCCTTTTCGGTGTAGCGCTTGCCCGCCTCGACCTGGCCTTCGACCACGGTGTCGTCGGGCGTGTAGACGTATTCGTCGAGCGTCGTCGCGATCTCCTTGACCCGGAACGGCGTGAGGAAGCCATCGTTGATGCCGTCCTTCAGCGAGTATTCGTAGACGGGCTCGCCGAAGTAGCGGTAGGTGTCGGCGTTGTCCTTCCGCTTCGGCGTAGCCGTCAGGCCGAGCTGCACGGCGGGCGCGAAATACTCGAGGATCGCGCGCCACGTGCTCTCGTCGTTGGCGCCGCCGCGATGACACTCGTCAATGACGATCAGGTCGAAGAAGTCGGGCGGGTACTCGCCGAAGTAAGGCGAGGGTTTCCCGTCCTTCGGCGGACCCGACATGAAGGTCTGAAAGATGGTGAAGAAGATGCTGCCGTTCGTGGGCACCTTTTTCTTTTTGCGGATCTCGTCGGGCGAGATCCGCACCAGAGCGTCGTCGGGGAACGCCGAGAAGGCGTTGTAGGCTTGGTCCGCGAGGATATTGCGGTCGGCCAAGAAGAGGATGCGCGGGATGCGGGCCTCGCCCTTCGAGAGGCTCCAGCGGGCATGGTAGAGCTTCCACGCGATCTGAAACGCGATGGCCGTCTTGCCCGTACCCGTGGCCAGCGTGAGGAGCGCACGCCGCTTGTCGTTGGCCACGGCCTCGAGCACGCGCTCGACGGCGATGTCCTGGTAGTAGCGCGGGGCCCAGGCGCCGCTCTTGTCTTCGTAGGGCACCTCGGCGAAGCGCTCGCGCCACTCGTTCCTGACCGTGAAGGTCTGGTTCCACAGCTCCTCGGGCGTCGGGTAGCTGGCGACGTCGCCCTCCGCGCCCGTCCCCATGTCGACGCCGTAGATGCCGACGCCATTCGTCGCATAGGTGAAGCGCACGTCGAGCTTCTTGGCGTACGCCTTGGCCTGGGTCACGCCCTCGGAAACGGCGGCGTCCCTCTTCTTCGCCTCGACGATGGCGAGCTTCTTGTTCTTGTAGACCAGGACATAGTCGGCGATGTCCGCGCGACTCCGCTTGCCGTGCCCTTCGAGCCGCCCCTTCGTGATGCCGTACTCACGCAGAATGCGGCTGCCTTCCACGACGCCCCAGCCAGCGGCCTTCAAGGCTGGATCGATCAGTTCCGCGCGCGTCTCGGCCTCGTTCATCAGAGAGCTCCCGCGAAGGCGTGGTGGAGGAGGGACGTCTTCAGCTCGTTGAGCGCCACGAGCTTCTGCTCGTAGATGCGCTCGAGGCGTTCAGACTCTGCGGAGATCTCGTCGAGACGGTCCGCAACGAGCTGCTGCTCCTTCTCGGTAGCGGGATAGGACACCTGAACTGCCTGAATGCGACCAGGTGAGGTGTGGCGAACCTTGGCGCCCGTTCCGCCGTCGTGGATCTCCTTTCGAACGCGGGCGAGGTTCATCGTGTGAAAGAAGAACTTGGTCGCCCACGGTTGACCCGGCGTCGGCACGAAGAGGCCGAGACGCTGGTTGTGGAGGAACTTGCCCGACTCAGGAACGATGAGCGGGCTGCCGAGAAGGCCCGCCGCCTGCTCGGTCATCGCGGTGAGCATGTCGCCTTCGTTCAGGAGGAACTCGGGCGGGATCTCGCCGATGTAGTACTTCGTCTTCTCGCCGCGCTCTCTGTAGCCACCACGCTCGAAGAAGCTGCCGGGTGTCAGTAGGACGAACTCGCCAGCGTCCGTGAAGAACTCGCCCTTGAAGGCGAAGCCGTGTTTGATGGAGCAAAGGTCACCGAGCGGCCCCGTGCGCCATCCATTCCGAGGCGCGAGCGCATCTTCTCTAGCGCTCTCGAACACCGCGCGGGCGTTCTCGAGGTTGCGCTCGGCGTTAGCCTTGGCCTTGGAGATCCCATCGAAGGCCTCGTCGAGGATGTCGACAATGCGTTGCTGCTCATCTTTGCTTCGCGGATAGCGGACGCGATAGCGCTCGGCCAACACGGCCCGAGCAAGCTCGGTCTGTCCGCCGCAGCCCTCGCCGCCGGCCTGAAGTTGCTCCTCGATCGCGACAAGCATGTAACCGAAGAATTCGGAGTGAAAGAGTTCCTTCCTCGGGCGGACGATCGTGACGTGTGAGTCGACGGTCGTCGGCTCAGGAGGCGCCTCCCGCAGTTGAGCCACTCGCCCAAGCGTGCCGGTGCCCGTGGAATTCACAAGCACATCGCCCACCTGAATGATGCGTTCAGGTGCTACGGCCTTGGCGGTAGCGTCGTGTCTTCTCGAAGGGCCGAAGTTCACGACGTGGTCTCGGACGCACTTCTGGTTGAGAACGCAGATGCCGCCGTCCTCCAGGTACTTCGGCGAGAGTCCACGGTTGAGGTACGTGGAGACCTCGCCCAAGGGGCGCTCTTCCCACTCTGCCTTCACAGCAGCCCCCGAATGCTCGCGAGAACTTCGGCGCTCTCAACGTCAAGAGCCACGATCTCGTCGATGATCTCGGACGGCGCACGGTGAGCCACGACCTGACCACCGTTCGGGTTCCTTACCGAGAGATCGAAGGTCGCCGCGTCGAGATCCGCGACGTTCACGGTCCACGACTTCGGCGACGCCGTGTGCTTCTTCTGGAGCGCCACGAACTCGACCAAGTCGTCGTCGTTCAGCGGGTTGGTCTTGCCCATGCTGCGACCGGGATCGAGCTGGTAGTACCAGACCTTCCTCGTCGGCTTGCCCTTCTCGAAGAAGAGCACGACGGTCTTCACGCCGGCGCCGAGGAAGGTGCCGCTTGGACAGTCGAGGATCGTGTGCAGATTGCACTCGTCGAGGAGCTTCTTGCGCAGGCCCTTCGCGTCGCCGTTCGAGAGGAAGGTGTTCTTGATGACGATGGCCGCGCGCCCACCTGCCTTCAGCGACTTGATGAAGTGCTGGAGGAACAGGTACGCCGTCTCGCCCGAGCGGATGGGGAAGTTCTGCTGCACCTCCTTGCGCTCGCCGCCGCCGAAGGGCGGGTTCGCGAGGATGACGTCGTAGCGGTCCTTCTCCTGGATGTCCGCGAGGTTCTCGGTGAGCGTGTTGGTGTGGATGAGGTTCGGCGCGTCGATACCATGCAGGATCATGTTCATCGTCGCGATGACGTAGGCGAGGCTCTTCTTCTCCTTGCCGTAGAAGGTGCTCTCCTGCAGTACCTTCATCTGCTTCGTGGTGAGGCCCTTCGTCCTCCGCATGAAGTCGAAGGCCTCGCAGAGGAAGCCTGCCGAGCCGCAGGCGCCGTCGTAGATGCGCTCGCCGATGGCGGGCTCGACGACCTTGATCATCGCGCGGATCAGCGGTCGGGGCGTGTAGTACTCGCCGCCATTCCGGCCGGCGTTGCCCATGTTCTTGATCTTCGCTTCGTAGAGGTGACTGAGCTCGTGCTTCTCGGCCTGCGACCGGAAGCGGAGCGTGTCGATCACGTCGATGATCTCGCGCAGGTTGTACCCGCTCGCGATCTTGTTTTTGATCTCTGCGAAGATCTCGCCAACCTTGTACTCGATCGTGTTCGAGCCGCTCGCCTTCGCCTTGAAACTCTGGAGGTAGGGGAAGAGCTTGCCGTTTACGAACTCGATGAGGTCCGGTCCGGTCTTCGCCTTGTTGTGATCGAGCTTCCCCGACTTGTCCTTCGGCGCCGCCCAGGTGTCCCAGCGGTACGGCTTGTCGATGATGTAGTCGTAGCGCCTGCCCTCGAGCTCGGCCACGGAGGCGCGGTCCTGCTCGAGCGCATCGAGGTACTTCAGGAACAGCAGCCAGGAGGACTGCTCCGTGTAGTCGAGCTCCGTCGTGCAGCCGGCCTCCTTCCACAGGATGTCGTCGATGCTCTTGAAGGCCTGCTCAAACATCTTCGCTCCCTCGTTCGTTCATCGCCGCGTCGCCTTCCGGGTCCGCGCGTTGGACCTCGCCGCGGGCCGCTCTGGCGCGCCCTGCACTTGAGAGGCCATCCAAGAGTCGAGGTCCTGCCGTCGGAAGCGCCACTGCCCGCGCACCTTGAACGCGGGCAGATCCCCCTGCTGGGCCATCGTGTAGACGGTCTTGTCCGCCACCTTCAGCAAGGCCGCGACCTCCAGCACCGTCAGTATCTCGTCGCTCATCGGCTTGGGACCTCAGGAGGCGGAAGGCACAGGCTTCCAGCCGTTTCCAGAGTACGGTGCCGAATGGGTCTGAATCAAGGTCCGGGCGAAGCAGGGCGACGCTTTCGCGTTAGAGCAGCGTCGCGGCGGCCTTCAGCCCCTCCCACCGCCGCCGCTGCTCCTGCCAGTCGATCGTCCCGAGCACGGCCTCCCGGAGGCCGCGCTCGCTCACCGGCTGGGCGCCCGGGGGCAGCTCGAGGAAGAGGATCTCCTCCTGCACCTCGGGCGCGAGGAGGAGCAGGTCCATGAGCTGGGTGACGCGGGCGCGCGTGAAGCCGAGCTGCCGAGCCATGTCGGCGAAGTCGGCGAACTCGCCGCGCTCGAGGCGGCGGCGAAGGGAGTGCGCGAGGGCGAGCTGCCGGGCGATGCGCGCAGGGTAGCGGCGCGTCGGGGCTCGCTTCGCGGCCTGCTGGTGCTGGCGCCATGCGCGGCCGCCCTTGAAGGCGATGACGACCTCGGTCACGGCGTGGCCTCCGTCGTCGGCTGCGGGTTGGGCAGCGTCGCGGGCTCGTGAAACGTGACCCGCAACGTGCCGCTCTCGGGGTCGACGCCGACGCGCTTGATGAGGGCGCGCAGCACCTCGCGGCGCTCCTCGGGCACGAGCGCCTCCCAGACCTCGTCGAAGGCATCGAGCAGCTTGGCGACGTGCTCGCCCTCGGTGCGGAGCGCCGCGCAGGCGCGCAGACGCCGCTCGAGGTCCGCGACCCCGGCGCGGTGCTTGTCGGTCTCGCGTTCGAGCTCCCCGAGGCGCTCGGCGAGGAGGCGTCCGCCCACGTCGACGCTGCTGAACGCGCCGAGCAGGCGCTTGGCCTCGGCGCCGAGCTCGGTGATCCGAGCCTCGAGCCGTTCCTTCGTCGCGACGAGCTCGGCCTCGCCCTCGTCGCCCTCGGCGAGCGTCGCGAGGATGCGATCGCGCAGCGCGCCGCTCTTCGCCAGCGCCTTCACCTGCGCGACGACGGCGGCCTCGACGTCGTTGGCGTTGAGCAGACCCGTGGGGCAGCGCAGTCCCTCCTGCGAGGCGCGGCAGCGGTAGTAGCGGTAGCGCTGCTTCTTGTCGTTGTAGGCGTGGCTGGTGCTCATCGCCGCGTCGCAGGGCAGACAGCGAAGCAGCCCCGTCAGCAGCGACTCGCTCCGTCGCGGGCGTCGCGTGCCGGATCCTGCCGCGCGCAGGTCGAGGGTGCGCTGCACGCGCTCGAAGACGTCCGGGTGGATGATGGGCTCGTGCTCGCCGAGGAACAGGTCGTCGTTGTGGCGCACCTTGCCGATGTAGAGCGGGTTGCGGAGCAGCCGGTGGACGGCGTTCTTGTTGAACGGGCGCCCTCGCGTGGTGCCGTCCTCGGCCACGCGCGTCCGCAGAGTGAGCCCGCGCGCGTTGAGCCGCTGCGCCGTGAGCGCCATCGACAGGGTGCGCTCGTAGAGCTCGAAGGCGAGCTTCACGACGGCGGCCTCCTCGGGCACGACCTCGAGCGCGCGGCGCCGGCGGTCGACGCGATAACCGAGCACCAGTGGGCCGCCGGTCCACTTCCCCCGGCGCTTGGCGGCGGCGATCTTGTCGCGGGTGCGCTCGCTGATCAGCTCCCGCTCGAACTGCGCGAACGAGAGCAGGATATGGAGCACGAGCCGGCCCATCGACGTCGAGGTGTCGAAATGCTGCGTGATGCTCACGAAGGCGACGCGGCGCTTCTCGAAGCGCTCGACGAGGCGCGCGAAGTCGAGCAGCGAGCGGCTGAGGCGGTCGACCTTGTAGACGACCACCGTGTCGACCTCGCCGCGCGCGATATCGTCCATGAGCCGCGTCAGCGCGGGGCGCTCGAGGTTGCCGCCGGTGAAGCCGCCGTCGTCGTACCGCGTGGGTAGCGCCTTCCAGCCCTGGGCGGCCTGGCTCTTGATGAAGTGCTCGGCCGCCTCGCGCTGGGCGTCCAGCGTGCTGAAGTCGGAGTCGAGCCCCTCGGTCGTCGACTTGCGCGTGTAGATCGCGCAGCGGACGACTTTCGGCTCCTTCACGAGCGCCGAGCTCATGCTGCCCCCTTCGCGCCGACCTTGAAGAACAAGAAGCCGTTCCAGCGCGAGCCTGCGATCTTGGTGGCGAGCGTCGAGAGGCTCGCGAAGCGTTCGCCGCGGTACTCGAAGCCCTCGGTCAGCACGCGCACCTCGTGGACCTCGCCGCGGAACTCGCGGCGCAGCACGGTGCCCACGTCCGGTAGGCGCGGGTCGCGGGCGCTCGCCTCGACGATGCTCACGCTCGCCACGTTCCGCGGCGGACGTCGTCGCACGGGCGCCTTGTCCGCGAGCTCAGAGGCGCGAGCCTTGGCCCTCGGCGAGAGGCCGCCGTAGCGCTGCTCCTGCATCCGGTAGGCGATGCGCTTGAAGAGGTAGTCCTTGTTTCGGCTGGTGCTCTCCTCGCCGAAGACGGCGAGGTAGCGCTCGCGCAGCGCAGAGACGGGCAGCTCACGCAGGGCGAGGATCTCGCGGATCAGCGGGTCGGCGGGCGTGTCGTTCATCGGGTGGTCTTCTCCTGGTTCGAGGCCGCGCCCATGACGGCTTCGGTCGCGCGAACAGGCAAGGCGTCGTTCTCGTGTTCAACAGCGCCGTGTTCGCGCGCGAGGTCGACGCCGAGCACACGGCGCACGCCGCGCGCGAGGACGGTTGCCGCGACATCGAGGCGGCGGCCGTGCTCCGTGCTGGTCATGCCGGACGCAAAGGCACCGCGCCCGGTGAACAGGGGACACGCGGTGCGTACCAACCCGCGCTTGTCATGCGCCCGAGGCGGGTCCGTCCTGTTCACGATCGCCGATCAGCTCGTCTTCGAGCTTGGTGACCAGCGGGTCCTGCGGCGTTGGATCGCCACCCGCGGCGAAGAGGCGCGCGTTCCCGAGGTGGAGAACGATCGCGCGGCGGCGGTCGTGCTTGGAGCGGAAGAGCACCTTCTCGCTGAGGCCGACGACGGTCTGAGGATGATCGGCCTGCACCGCGCGCAGCGCCTCGCGCAGAGCGGCGTCGCCGATGCTCCGCCCCTTGCCGAACGCCTCGTACACCGCGCGCGTCGAGATGGCGATGCAGCCGGGGAGCTGGTTCCAGTCGACGAGGTCGACGCCCTTAACGAAGGCGCCGCGATCGACGAGGTCAAGGAGCTGGATCAACACGTCGCGCGCGCCCGCGAACTGGCTGCCATGACGGGCTCCTTCGACCACGAAGTGGTCAATCAGAGTGCGTCGCATCAGGCGCGCGTACTCGCTGCGATGGAGGACGCCTTCCCGCACGAGGTTCATGAGCAGGAGCCTCGTGCGCCGGAGCTTCTCGAAGGTCTCGGAGTTGGGCTCGGTGCAGGGGTGGAGCGGGGGTGACGGATGACGCTCAGGCAGCTCGATGGTCATGGCGTGTCTCCTTCACGGCGGGCTCGCCGCGTGTCCACGCAAAGGGGCCGGACACCGCTGGCCGGGGACGGCCTCGCCCGGGCCCTTCACAGCGGGCGCTGGGCGCGGACCATGCGGCCACTTCCCGCTGGTCCGCTGCCAGCTGCCTTGTCCAAGGATTCTCCGAGGAGAATCAATCTTCTAAGAATGAGGCTCTCTCTGGACGGCTTGGGAAAGGCAGGTCTACTCAGGAGCGAAATTCCTCTTTCCGAGAGCGCGTACGCGCAAGCGCTGGCGCGGTGTGAAGAGGAAAGTTCGCGTGCGCGAGTCTGGAGCTACCCCTCCGCGAGCCGTCCAGACCTCGCAAGACAACGCATCCACCCGAACTCGCAAGCGAATCTTCGGGACGTCGTGGGGCGACGGCCCACGCGGTCATGGCCCACCGGTCCCCTGAACGATGGCGCGCCGGCTTTGCCCTCGGCATGACCGACGACGGCAACGAGATCGACGACGACCCGCGAGACGCCACGAACATGCGCCGGCAGCGGTTCATCGAGGAGGAGCTTCGCGACGACCCCGACCTCCCCCACCACTGCAGGCCCTTCGATCTGGACCAGGACGACGAGGAGCGGCTCGTCGAGCTCGAGAAGCAGCTCGGCCGCATGGTGCGTGCCGGGACGTTCTCGCGAACGACCGCGTTGACGCTCATTCGCACGGCCAGGAGGGCGGCGCGGGCGTTCGTGCCTTCGAGGATCAAGCTGACGCACGTGCTGGGAGCGCTCGTGCAAGCGGCCGACTGCGGAATCCTCCGACAGGGTCGAGAGTGGGCCCGTCCCAGCGAAGACGTGATGGCCTTTCACGTCGCGACGGCGCTGCCGCTCTTGCGCGACCTTGGCCTCACGCGAGTGTACGAGCGGGAGCTGAGGCGGCTCTTGCACCAAGGTGCCGGATACAGGCCGGAGACCATCGTCGCCCTGCGTGACCGCGTGACCTTCGGCCTACGAGATCGCCGCAGGGCGCTGGTGCTGCGTGACGCGACCCTACGCGTGGGCGTGTCGCCGTCGATGCTGATTCGCTGTGGCCCCCACCGCGGACGCTTTGTCCCGTCCGAGGTGTCCGCCGAGGCTTTGCACGAGCAGCGAAGGAGCGCACGACGATGACCGACACGATCCCGACCAACGCCGCGCCAACGGCGAACGCCGACCTCGGTGCGGTCACGTGGCACCCGACGGTCGTGAAGCTCCGAGGGCTGTTCCTCGACGTGCTCTCGTTCGAGCTTCAGCGCATCACCGCGCTCGGCGACGGCGCCTCGTTCCTCTGCTGGCGCGCGAAGGACGGCAGCATCGAGTGGGCGCGCCTCGAGCTCTTCGCGAAGCCGACCCGCGGCAACCCGAGACGCCTCGTGCTGCGCGTGGCCATCAACAAGGGACCCGTCGATGACGTCGCCAACGTCGCGCGTCGGCGTGGGCTGCTCGTCGAGGGGGAGCTCTGGCCCGGAACGACGTGGGCGCTCGAGGCGTTCGTGACGCTCGACGAGCTGCTCGGCTTCGCGCCGTTCCTGGGCAGCCTGGTGCGCGCGCACGAGGAGAACGACGCCTCGCTCGTCATCGCCGCGCCCGTGCCGACGGTCTTCACCCTGGGCGACCCGCTCACCTGGGACGTGGTGGTCAGCGAAGCGGCGTGGACGGCAGTCGAACCGCACCTCTCGGCTCGGAGCCAGCGCGCATGAACCCGTTGACGAGAAAGCTCGCAGAGCGCGCCGCCGAGTGGCTCGAGGATCCGCCGCAGGTTTCGACGCCGCCGAACACCTCCGGCCCCGAGCGGTACACGGCGGTCCTGTTCCGCGCGTTCCTCGCGGTGCTCGCCATTCGACTGCAGCGGCCGACCGCACGCATCTCGCGGGCCAGCCTCTGCTGGCGCGCGAAGAACGGTCGCGTGGAGCACGTCACCTGCGAGCCCTTCTTCTGCCAGTCCGAGGAATCGCCGCATCACCCGCTCCTCGTGCGCGTGCTCGTCAACAAGGTCGTGGTCGGCCTCGTCAGCGAGGTGGACGCCGTCGCGGCAGGGGTCGCCCGCGAGAGCGGCCTCATCGAGGAGGGCGACGAGCCGGGCAGCCCGCCGCGGTGGTCGCTCGAACTCGCCGTCTTCCCCGGTGAGCTGTTTCGCTTCGCGTCGTACATCGCCGACCTCGTGCGCGCGTCCGAGCGAGACGAGGACGAGGGCGCGGTCGAGCCGCCGATGCGAGCGGAGATCCTCGTCGAGTCGGAGGGGCTTCACGGCACGCGTGCGCTGTACGTGTGGAGCGAGCGCGCGTGGGACTACTTCGCGGCTCGCGTGTGGATGGACGAGATCGTCCCCTCGAACGCGCACTTCATGGCTTTGCCCACGCAGCGAAGGAGCGCACGACGATGACCGACACCACCCAGGCAAACACCGAACAGCCGGCGAAGAAGCTGGGACGCCCTCGCAAGGCCGACCCGCAGCGCGTCGACTACCACCAGCTCGACACGCTGCTCGTCATGGGTGAGATGCGCGTCGACGCCGAGCGCGGTCCGGTGACCGAGTACCCGTCATACCGCGAGCTCGCCAAGCGCTTCGGCATCAGCCACAGCCTCGTCGCGGCGTACTCGTCGAGGCACAACTGCCTGCGCCGTCGTGAGGCGGCCTCGGAGAAGATCCGCAGGGTCACCGACGAGAAGGTCATCGCGCGGCGCGGGACGGCGCTGGCCGAGGCGAAGGAGCGCATCCTCGCGATCATCGATCGTTTCCTCGAGGAGTTCGGCAAGGCGCTCGAGGAAGGGCGTGTGCGCGTGGACAGCGTCGCCGACCTCAACATCATGGTGCGGCTGCGCGAGTTCCTGCAGGGCGGCCCCGACTCGCGGCAGGAGGTGCGAGGCATGCCGTCACTCGACGAGCTGTCCCGCCGCTACGCCGAGGCGCAGCGGCGCGAGAGGGAGGAAGGTCCGCACGCCGGAGGCGTCGTTCATCGCGACCGAGAGCCCGCGTCGCGTGAACGCGCGCTGCTCGCGGAGCCCCCGGCCACCGCCTTCGCGAACGGCTCTGCCGAACTGCACGGTCACATCGAGGACGACGTCGACGCGGATGACGAGGTGGCGCTCGACGACGGCGATGATCGCGACACCGACACCGCCGCTTCCGGTTGAAAGCGGCCATCTTCGGCGTGCGCCGGCGCGCGTTCTCGCGGACTTGGCGCGCGTGACGGAGCGCGAACAGGCCGAGGACGATGGCCGCTTTCCGAGCGTAGGCCGTGGCGACGAGCGACGATCGGCCGGCGCCGCGCGACGACGGCGGCCCCCGGGGGGGAGGGTCAATCTTCGTGGCGCCGCGCGCGCCGGGAAGAGTGCCCGGGGCCCCTTCCGATAGAGGGCGTTTCGGAGAAGTGACCAGGACCCGCGCGGCGAAGTGAGCGTCCAGAAACAGCGGTCGCGACGAGCGCCCTGGGCACTTTCGACCTGCAAGTAGCTCCCGGACCGGCCTCCGGCGTCAGCAGCGGAGCTGCTCGACGGCGCGCGCGAGGTCGTCGTCGCTCGGGTGCGTGTAGGTCATCGTGGTGACGACGCTGCGGTGGCGGGCAAAGCGCTGGGCCAGCCGGATGTCCTTCGACAGCGCGTAGACCGAGCTGCACGCCGTGTGGCGAAGCGCGTGCAGGCTCACGTGCCGCTCGAAGCCCGCGCGCTCCTGCCACACGCCGAAGGCGTGCCGGAGCTGCCGGGTCGAGAGGCGCGTGCCTCGCTGGCTCACGAAGAGCGGGGCGGCGCGGTCGAGGCTCTCGCCCTCGCCGGCCTTCCATGCGCGGAGCTTCGCGAGCTTGGCGCGTAGCCCCTCGGGGAGCAGAGCCTCCTGGCCATCGTCGTCGCCACGGCCGTCACCTTTGAACACGCGCAGCGCGAGGCGGCGCCGCACGCGCCCGGCGTCGTCGAACACATCGCCGACGTCGAGCGCGACGAGCTCGTGCGCGCGAAGCCCCGTACCGAGCGCCATCGCGAAGAGGACGTGGTCCCGCCAGCCCGCGCGGTGCTCTCCCGTCACGCGCAGGAGTGCCTTCTGTTCGCGCTCCGTCAGCGTGCGCGGCGCGCGACGGACCGACTCGACGTACGCAGCCATGCGGGCATGACGGACTCCTTCCGCCATGAAAGCAAGGCCAGCCCGCAGCGGGAGCGCGACCTTCGCCGACCTCGCAGATACGCCTTGATGGTCGCGGGAACCGAAGCCTGTATCGGACACGCGCGGGCGATCCCGCACCGGAGGATGAACATGGCGAAGACCATCGGAACCATCACCACGTACGACGGCGACGAGCACCAGTACCTGCGCGGGCACCGTGTGCGCGTCGTCGGCGTGATGAAGGGCGCCGCCGCGTCGGACCACGATCCCGACCGCGACGGCGCCGTCCTCCGTGACGACGACGAGATCGAGCGCGCCGGCGGCGTCACCGCCGGCGACCGCATCGAGGTCCAACCCTGGCTCGAGCGCGAGCAGCGTTGGAGCTTCGTCGCCAGCGACCCGCGCGCAATCGACCTCGCGTGCTTCCGCCACCTCACGAAGACCTGCTGACTCAGACCCGCCCGGTGACCACGCCGGGCGGTCCGGCGGCGGCACCGGGCACCACCACGAGGGAGCCCGAGATGACCAACACCACCCGCCGCACCCTCGAGTCCCTCTCCAAGCTGCGCCTCCGCGAGCTGCAGGCGCGCTTCGCTGAGATCGTCGGCGAGCCGACGCGCTCGCCGAACAAGACCTTCTTGCAGCGCCGGATCCGCGAGGCGCTCGAGGCCCGCGAGCAGCAGACGAACGCGGAGCCGACGACACCGGCCACCACGACGACGGAGGCGAGCCCGAAGGGCAAGCTGACCAAGCTCTCCGTCGCCGAGCTCCAGGCGATGTACCGCGAGGTGGTCGGCCGCGAGACCCGGTCCTCGGACTCGGCGTACCTGGTGTGGAAGCTGAGGCAGGCCCAGAAGGGCCGCGTCCGCGTCGGGCCGATCGAGCGTCGGAGCGGGGGCACGTGCGACGTGAAAGTCCTGCCGCTTCGAATGACCGCCGCCGAGGTCGCGGCCCTCGACCAGGCGTGGCGCCGGCTCGGCTTCAAGAGCCGGACGGCGATGATCCGCAAGGCGATCGAGGGGATGCTCGGCTGACTGTGATGCAGGCGTCCATGCCGGTATCATGGCCAGCCATCGGTCGCTGGCCGAGGAGCAACCATGCAGAAGGTCGCCGCGTACATTCTGGAGCGCACCGAGGATCTTCAGTGGCCAGACGCCAGGAAGGCCGAGGGTGATCGCTTACGGGCGGTCATCGAGGCGTGGCTCAAGAGCAAGGGGGCTTCGTCCGTCGACGGCACCGGCACCTACGCTGCAGTCGACGGTAGCGACGCCAGCTACCAGGTCACGACGGTCGTCGATGGCGAGCGCTCGTGGAGGATGTTCGAGCTCTCCGAGGTCACCCCGGAGGGGCGCAAGTTCGTCACGTCGGTCTCCGTGACGGTCGGCCACAAGAACGTCGTCGTCTTCGTCACGATGGAGGTCGGGTCCGTGGCGACCTCGATCACGCGCATCGAGGTCGACCCCAAATGCCCGAAGGTCGTTCGCGATCTTCTTGCTCAACCGGGCGGGTGGTTTCACGGAGCGTCACGCTTGCGCGGCCTTTCGCAGGTGGATGGCTTCGACGCTGGGGAGGCACTCGCACTCGAGATCCAGAACGAGGAGCGCACGATCCCGTTCGTCGTCGTGTCACGCGTGCTCGGCACGACTGCGTTGCCGAAGCTCGACGAGAAGCTGGCACATGACCTAGCCGGCGTCGCCAACGTCTACAGCATCGACGAGGACGCCTCGTGGGCACTCACGGACGTGCTCCGCAAGCCCCTCTCCACCTACGGGGGAGCTGTTCGGATCTACTGGCCTCGCCTGGCCGGCAACGACGATCCCTTCCGCCATCAGCTTTGGACTGCGACCCGGCTTCAGAGCATCGACGCCGACCCGAGGATCGCCCTCGAGCGAATCCGACGGCAGGTGCGTACGATCGTCATGCGGGCGTCAGCAGCGAGCGTCGTGCGGCCCAGCGAGATCGACGAGATTCGGGGGGCGGCGGCGCGTTCGGAGTACGCCGCGTTGCAGGCGAAGGCGAGTGCGCTCGAAGACCTCAAGGCGAAGGCAAGCTCGCTCGCGGAGTTCAAGGACATCGCCGACTCCTACGCCGCCGACAACGACAAGCTCCGGCACGAACTCGCGGCTCGCGATACCGAACTCGATCAACTCCGGGATGAAGTGCAGCGGCTCGAGGCCGACAGGCAAGCCCTGATCTTCCAGCTCGGGCAGGCGAAGGCCACCGCCGAGGCTGCCGAGGTCGAACCTGACGCACCGGAGGAGGACGAGGCCGATCAGCCGCCGACGCCCGGCGAGGTGCGCTTCTACAAGAAGACGCACTCGAAGCCGGCGTACGACGTCCTCGTGCGTGTGGCTGACTGCGGGCACACCGCGTGGCAGGGCGCGGCGAAAGCCGACAAGGCCAAGAAGGGCCTGGCGCGACTGCTGGGCGACCATCGCGAGTGGAAGAGCCTGCAGCACTGCGGGTCGTGCACCGGTGGCGGGATGTGGAAGGTTCAGTGGTAGACGTCGCGCAGGCGCTGCGTTCACCCACCGGTCGCTGAGTAAAACGCCCCGCGCATCGCGAGCCCGATTCTCCCGGAGAAGAGCCCGCCGAGAACGCTCTCCGCGACGCCCGCGACCACCTCGACGCCGCCTCCCGCGTTCTCCTCGCGCAAGACGGAGAACGTCGCGCTCCCTCGATCACGTCGCGCATCCCCGCGCCGTTCCGCCAGAAATGCAGAACCCCGAGAAGCTCGCGCCGCTCGGGGTTCCGTTCAACGTTGGGTCGGCCGCATTGCGCCGACTCGAAAATGGCTCCCTGACGTGGACTCGAACCACGGACCTAGTGATTAACAGTCACCCGCTCTACCGGCTGAGCTATCAGGGAATATGTCCTCGCCGTGGTAACCGCGCCGCAGCGATGACGCGCTTTCTAGAGAACGGAGCCGCCCCTGTCAACAGTCCCGTTTGATCCGCTCTCCCGGCTCCAGATCCAACCCTGGTCCGCGCTGGCGGGGCTTGCCTCGATTTCCACGGAGGCCCTCGCCCTCGTGCTCGCTGGCTCTCCGGCCGAGCGCGTCGTGGACCGCACGCTCCGGACCCACCGCACCCTCTCCAGCCCCCAGCGACAGGCGCTCAAGGAGGTCATCTACAACGTCGCACTCTGGCGCCGCCGCCTCGACTTCCTCCTGGGCCACCCCGACGCGCCCCCGTCGAGCCTGCTCTTCGCATTCCTCCAGGGCCTCGCCCGGCTCCCAGCGTCCGAGGCAGCCGCCCTGGCAGGAATCGAGCCCGACCAGCTTCCGCCGCTGAATCCGGCCCAGCCCCCTTCGCTCGCCCTCCGGCACTCCCTTCCGGATTGGCTCGCCGACCACTTCGCACGGGAGCTAGGCCCGGAGGCAGAGGACTTCTGCGCCCACCTCAACGTCCCAGGCCCCATCACCCTGCGTGTGAATCCGCTCCGCGACTCCCGGGAAGACCTGGCCATCCGCTTGCGCGCCGAGGGCCTCCTCACCCGGCCTGGCGCCTGGAGCCCGCTTGCCCTCCATGTCGACGGGCCCCGTCCCAACCTCTATGCGCTGCCTTCCCTCCGAGAGGGCCGATTCGAGGTCCAGGACGAGGGCAGTCAGCTCCTGGGACTCCTCCTGGATGCCCGCCCCGGAGAGACGGTCCTCGACCTGTGCGCGGGGGCTGGAGGCAAGACGCTCCTGCTCGGTGCACAGATGCGCGACTCCGGTCGGCTCCTCGCCCATGACCCGGACCCCGAGCGGCTGGACCGGCTCCTCCAGCGTGTCTCCCGAGCGGGGCTGACGCGCGTCCAGGTCCTCAGAGCGCCACCCTCCCCGGGCCTCGACGCCGACCGCGTGCTCGTGGACGCCCCCTGCTCCGAGCTCGGGCCTCTTCGCCGGGGGCCGGATCAACGCTTCCGCGCCACCGCCGAGGTCCTCACGCGATTCCCACCGCTCCAGCTCGGGCTCCTCCACCAGGCCGCGGCCCTGCTCCGCCCAGGAGGCCAGCTGGTCTATGCCACCTGCACCGTCAATCGTGCCGAGAACCAGGATGTCGTGACTGCCTTCCTGACCTCGCGCCCTGATTTCCAACGCCTGCGCCCCGGCGAGGGCTGGGTCTCCGACAAGTGCATTCGCGATGACTTCCTCGTCGTCACGCCCCACCTGCATGGCACTGACGCCTTCTTCGCGGCGGTGCTGCAGCGCTCGACTGGGAAGTCGCCGCAACTCACCGACGATACACGCAGGGAGCGCCGCCCGACGGCGGGGCTCGGTTGAGCCAACCCTCCGGGCGTGAGCTGCTCCGGGGACGACCCGACCGATTTCCGAGGACCTACGTCGCCGCATCCTCAAGGCAATCTGGTGGAACACGGAGGCAGCCCCTTCTCCGCGGCATGGAGCCATCTCGTCGCCACAGCGCCCTCGGGTGCACGCCGTTTCACGCGAGCCGCGGGACTGTGCTGGGCGAAGATGCCTCCCGCCTGCGGCTCAACACGCGGTGCTGTGCCTGCGCCCCCATCCGCTTCGAGCGCCCTCTTGTGTCCTGGAGTCTGAGCGAAAGCCATCTGGACTCAGCCCCCGCCGCCCGCATCGCGGAGGCGCTCATCGCCGGAGGCCCCCTCCTCGCCGGGGACGGATCGAATGCGTGGTGGGACTCTTCACGTTCGAGTTCGGCTGGGTCCACACAGGCGTCCTGACACTTTCATCGACAAGTCGATGGAGCAGGGTGGGGCCGAACTCGAAATGGCAGGCCGATTCAACGCACGCTCCGAGACAAAGGAGGCCGGCCCGTTCGCGCACTCCAGCTACATGGAGCGGCCATCTCCGTACCGAGGCCCCTCGTCACCTGGCCCTCCTGTGCCGACCCAAAACTCAGTCGCTGCGTCATGAGTGCATCGAGGCTGCGTCAAAACGCGTGTCCTGACGCGAGCGACTCGCAATGACGAACCGTTGAGGTCAGTGAAAGGGCGCCAGCTCGGAGTCCGGTGCCCGCATCCGTGACAGCGTCTCGGAGGGCGCGTCGTGCTGGCGAATCACGGACATGGACCCGTCCGTCTCCAACACGACAGCCTCCACCTCCTCCAGCCGGGCCACGCCCTGTTCTCGCAGCACGGAGCGCACCTCGTCCTCCACGACGCGGGCCCGGCGCATGGCCAGGGGGAGCAGGCGGCCCTGATGCACGAGCATGACGGGCTCGGACTTCACCAGCTTGTTGAAGCCACGCCAGCGCACGGACGTCCAGGTGACGAGGAACTGCAGGCCAATGAGCACGGCGAACGCCAGCAAGCCCTCCGCCAGGGACACGTCCGAGGAAAGTAGCACTGTGGCTAGCGTGGACCCCAGCGCCACCGTCACCACCAGGTCGAAGGCGTTGAGCTTGGACAAGGTGCGCGGGCCGGACAGCCGCAGCATCAGCACCAGCGCGACATAGGCCGCGCCGCCCACGAGCAGCACCCGGCCCAAATCACTCCATCTGTCGAAAAGCATGCCACTCCTCCCATGGTGAAGGACCGCGGGGCCATGACTCCATGCGGGCCGTGCCCCTGAGGACGGGCGTGGTGAGCCATCGCGGCCTCACGCGCATCCGAAAAGCCTCGGCCGGCGCTGCCCTCTAGCAACGCGAACCGCCGCACCAGTTCAGCGTGGCGGAAGTGAGCGGTCGCCGGCAAATGCTCCTCCAGCAGGAAGCGCAGGCGGCGAGCGACCTGCATGGAGCCCTCGCCGTACGCTCCCGCCGTCCCCCGGACACTGCGCAGGCCCAGGATGGCGTAGACCCAGGTGCCCATGAAGATGCCCAGGGAGAGCTGACTCCGCCTGTCACGCGGGAAGGTGCGCGGCACCCGCGGGGAGGATGGGTTGCTCGCCTGCTGGAGGGTGACGGAGAAGACGAGGCCACCGCAGACAGCACCGAGCGCGCGCCCTCCGGCCCCCCGCGGAAGAGGTACCACGCGCGCTCATCCTGCAACAGGCGTGCGTCGATGAGTTCGGCAAGCCTGGAGCAGCCTGGCGCCAGCGCCACGCAGCGGGCGGGAATCAGCCAGCAGCTCGCGCCGATACGCCCGGCGAAGCGCGCGAAGCCTGGCTTCATGCGGGCACGGCCGGGGTCAGCGTAGACTGCCATTCCCTCTTCCCCAGTCCTGAGTGCCAGGCCGGTGTCATGAGCGCGCCTCCCTGACTCGTTTCGAGGCTAGCCATGGCCCGAAAGGACGGGGAGTGGAGGGCGGACAGGACGAGCAACGCGGGGGCGGCCCTGCGTCCGCCCGGCGGCCCGTGCAGCATGACCTGTTCATGGTGCCCACCTCGACGCGACGAGTTTCGTCCGTCAGTGGGGGGTGTCCAGAGGAGGGACGCGCTCCTGCGCGGATAGCGAGGACTCGCACGAAGCCTGAGCGTCTTCTGGCGCTGCACGGCGACTCAACACCGCCTCGCGGCGCGTGCCGGTGGCGCGGTTCAGCGAATCCCTGACGCAGCGCCCAGAAGAATCGACGCGTGCGCGTCCGTACTCGAGAGCGACGGCGTATTCGATGATGAAATCGGAGTGCTCGCGCCACAGAAGAGTCAGAGTCCGAAGCCCATGCGACTGAGCGAGGATGCAAACATCGAGGTGACAGGAGCGGTGCGCTCGCTTCCAGTCTTGGAGGTCGAGCGACAGCTCGGCTGGGACCTTGCCCCCCCCGGGGTGGCGAGCGTACTGGAGGGGGTGCGCAACCACCTGGTGGCCGACCGGATTGATGACCAGCGTGACTGACCATTCAGGTCCGACGCCGTCACGGCCCGAGTGAGCCCCGCGGGGCGGAGCTCCGCGCCGGAGCGTGAACAGCGTCACCTCGGCAGGCCGTTGATGCGCACGGGCACGCCGAACCCGCCCGCGCCAGCGTGGCACGTAGCGCCGGTCGCCAAGCGCGGCTGGCGCGGCGACAAGGACCGGCCCTCCAGCCGCTGGCCCACACGGGCGAAGGTCCTCGCATCCCCCGCGCAGCAGAGTGACTGGCCCCCCAGGCAGGGGCGCACTTGCGTTCGCTCGTGGAAGCAGCCTTCATCCCGGCGCAGGCCACGCGTCATGGGGTCAGGGGCCGGGGGGCCACCCCGGCTGCTCCCCCGCTGCGGTCCGGAGCTCCAGCCGAGGCACGCGCACCACCTCCACCGTGGCGGACGCAAGCTCGATCCCCTCCTCACGGAACCGCTCCAGCACTCGCCGGGCGATGACGTCCTTCACGTCACGCACTCCGTAGGTCTTCACGAGGAAGCGCACGCTCAACTCCACCCAGTTGTCCGTCAGCCGCAGGAAGGCGCGCGGCTCAAGTTCACCTGCATGGATGAGGTAGCGCTCGCGCATGTTGGCAAGTTCTCGGTGCCCCTCCTCGATGATGCCGGAGGTGGCCTCGCGCACGGCGGCCAGGATGATGGACTCAGCGCGTGAGATGTCCATGTCGTAGCGCAGCGGAAGCCGCAACTCCTCCCACAGGAAGTTGAAGTTGCGCGTGTAGTTGTAGGTTGGCTGGCGGAACACCTCCGCATTGGTGACGGTGACGACACGCCCGGTGTACTGGCGGGCCGCCACCCAGTGGTGCGGCTCGGGGTGTAGCAGTGCAGGCGCGCCCATCTCCATCACCGTCGTCTTCAACAGCCCGATGTCCAACACGTCTCCCCGCACGTCTCCAATCTGGATGCGGTCTCCCAAGTCGAACGTCTTACCAAAGACGATGACAAAGTATCCGGCCACCGACAGCACCGCGTTCTGCGAGGCGAAAGCGAGCCCACCAGCCAGCAGCCCCAGGAATGTGGCCAGGCGGTTGGGATTGTCGAACCAAATGGACAGCAGCAGCAGCGCGCCCACCCCTCCGAAGACGAGCCGGATGGACTTGCGCAGCCAGATGGAGCGGCGTGACACGCCCGTGCCCAGCCCTATCACCACCGCCAGCAGCGCGCGCACACCCAGCACCACGGCGAGCACGACCAGCGACAGCACCACCTTGCGCAGTGTCTCGGGGTTGAAGCCGAGAATGCGCACGCCGAAGAGCTCCATGCCGGCAACCTGTGCTGGCGTCCGGGGCGGCACAAGGCACGGCCAGGCCCGCGCCCGACAGGCACTCACGGGGCCGTCGCGTCACCGGGTCTGGCTCTCATCCTGAGCACGCAGCCCGGTGGACCTGAGCGCGCAGAGGGGCGAGCGTGAGGTCGATGGCGGCGTCCCAGCGCTCGGAAAGCACCAGGGAGCGGAGGTCGAGCACATTTTGAC
>NZ_SRLW01000115.1:0-28760 GCF_006518215.1 Myxococcus sp. AB025B | reverse complement strand
CTGCCCCACCCTGCCCCTGTTCCTCCGGCCTTCGCTACCGCGAGTGCTGCGCCCCCTTCCACAAGGGCGAGGCGGAAGCCCCCGACGCCGAGCGGCTGATGCGCAGCCGCTACAGCGCCTTCGCCCAGCGTGAGGCCGCCTACCTGTGGAAGACACTCCACCCCCAGCACCCGGACCGCGCCCGGCCCGAGGCCGACGTGGTGCGGGAGCTGCGCGTCTTCGCCCAGGGGCACCAGTTCCCCAAGCTGGTGGTGATGGACCGACGGGCGCCGGACGCCCAGGGCAACGCCCAGGTGCTCTTCTTCGCCAAGGTGTTCGAGAAGGGCAAGGAGCGCTCCTTCGTCGAGGCCTCGGACTTCCGCCATGACGGTGTCGGCTGGCGCTACCTGTCCGGGCACACGCTGATGCTCCGCGAGCTGACCGTGCCGCCCGAGTCCCTCACCCTCGCGACGTTCCCCCGGTAGGTCCGCGCGCCCCTCCCATCTCAGGAGTCCTTCGATGCCCTCCGCGCCGAAGAAGAAGTCGCCCACGCTGGAGGAGGCCACGAACCAGGGGGACTGGGCGGGTGTCCTGGAGCACCTGCTCACCCGCTGGCGCGCCGCGCCCCACACGGTGCTGGCCGAGCGCATCGTCGGACTGGGCAAGAAGCTCGCGAGGGACCTGCCCGCGCCGAAGGACTGGGACGCGCTCGCCAGGAGGCGGGATGCCGCGACGCTCACGACGCTGCTCGCGGCGCTGCTCGACAAGGGCTCGGTGAAGGCGAGGCCCCGGCTGGAGGCGCTGGCGGATTGGCCCGAGGACCCGCGCATCGACCGCTGGGTCGCGAGCCAGTTCGCGGAGCCTCCCTTCACCAGCACTGGCGCGCGTCCCTTCTGGACGAGGCTTGCGCCCCTGGCGCGCCGCATCCGGGATGCGCGTGCCGCGAGCACGGTGCTGAAGGCGCGCAAGGGCTACGACCCGGAGGACGACGCCGAGGCGTTCTTCGCGAGCCACGTCGACCGGATTCGCGCCCAGCTCGACGCAGCGGCCCACGAGGGAGACCTCTCCGCCGCGGACCACCAGGCCGTCATCCACGTCGACGCGGAGATGCGGGAGGCAGAGCCCGTCGCGCCTCGGAAGGCCTGGGACGTGGGCGAACACTCCAACGCAGCCCACGGGGCCGTCCTCCCTGTCGACGCGGAGCAGCGGGGGGCGGAGCCCGTCGCGCCTCGAAAGACCTGGGACGTGGGCGAACACTCCAATGCAGCCCACGGGGCCGTCCTCCCTGTCGACGCGGAGAGGCGGGAGGCGGAGCCCGTCGCGCCTCGGAAGGTCGGGGACGCGGAGGCGCTGCTCGCGCGGGTGTTGGCGGAGCCAGGAGACGACGAGGCGCGCGCGGTGCTGGCGGATGTGTTGCTGGAGCAAGGCCATCCGCGCGGCGAGCTCATCGCCCTGCAGCTCGAGGCCACACGTCGGTCGCTCACCACCGCCGAGCGCAAGCGCGAGCGGGAGCTGCTCAAGGGCGCGCGAAAGGAGCTGCTCGGTCCGCTCGACGAGGTGCTCAAGCCCGATTGCGTCTTCACCCGGGGCTTCCTGTCCCACGCCGCGCTGAAGCAAGGCAACGCGCGCGGCCTCCAGCGCGCCATCCAGAAGACCGCGGGACATCCCCTCTGGGCCACGGTGGAGCACCTGGAAGGTCGCGGGGACTACGACGTCACCACGGACCCGGTGATGAAGTCGCTGCGCTCGCTCGTGAACAGCGACGTGAGGACGCAGGACCTGGCGAAGCGGCCCGGGCTCGAGTCCCTCGCGATGCGTGGCGCGCTGGACCAATGGGTGGAGCTGGCCCAGGACCCCAGCGCGTTCCCCGCGCTGCGCCACCTGGACCTCTTCGCCTTCCCCTGGTGGGCCGCTCGATTCCTGGAGTCACCACTCGTGAACAGGCTGGAGCGCCTCCAGCTCCGCGTCTACGTCAGTGGCCCCTCCGCCGCGGAGGCGCTGGCCCTCATCCCGCTCGTCCCGAGGCTGAAGGTCCCGGACCTCACCTTCCGGCTGGTGCGCAACGACTCCAAGGACTGGAGCTGCGGCTTCCGCTTCGTGCGTGGACCCGATGGGCGGCACGAGGTCCACCTCTTCACCACCGCGATGAACGAGCCCCACGAGGAGCTCGTGCGCGATGACCTCCTGGCGGGGCTCGAGCGAATCGACCGGCTCGAACCCTTCAAGCGCTCGAAGCTCATCCTGGACCATCGGCTCCGCACGGCGGCGAGGCACGCGGTCTTGCGACGGGTCGGCGAGCTCGATGGCGTGCTCGCGGAGTGAGGGTCACGGCTCGTCCCCCCGCCGCGAGGAGCCCGGTGCACGGTCCGGGCTCCTCGCTTCGACTCACCTGATTACCGAGGCACCGTCGAGCCCGTGGGCGACGTGGTGTCCGGCTTCTCTGGCGCGGGGTCCGAGGCCGCGTCGATGGCGCTGGCCGTCTGCCAGGCCAGGCTCGCGAACGAGCTGGGGACCGTGGGCGCGGCGCCGCCCTCGTCCGTCGGGTCCGGCGGCGGCTTGTCGCCAATCTCGTCCTGCTGATTGATGCAGGGGTCGTACGTCGGCCCCTCCGTCGGGTCCTTGTCCTCCTGGGGGTTGCCCTGCTGCGGGTCGGAGCTCGTGTCCACCGCCGAGCTGCCCACCGAGCCGCCCTTGCGCAGCTTCACCGGCGCGCTGAACACCGTCATCGGCAGGCCGAGCCGCTGGACGCGCGCGAAGAACGCATCGCTGGTCCCCCGGCTGCCCGCCACCGCGTACGCGAAGCGCCCCTGCTCGGGAGCGACGCCCAGCGCGAGGTACTGGCCCGTCCTGCGGCACAGTCCGACGACCACCTGCGTGGCGCCCTCGGGCAGCTCCGCGTTGGGAGGCAGGGCCTGGATGGTCGGCACCTTCGGCAGCGGCGCCACCTCCGGGCACGAGGGGCTTGGCGTCGGCCGCGAGCCCAGCGTGCGGCATCCCGTCAAGGCACCCACGAACAGCACACACATCATCAGCTTCTTCGAGGTCTTCATATCGTCGTTCCCCCTCCAGTCCATCCAGGCGGGCCCATCCCGCCGTCAATCGAAGACCAGGACGGAGCGCACCCAGCTGCGTGGGTCTCGCTTCATCCAGGCCATCCGCACGTCCCTCAGCGCGTTGGCCGCGCGCTCGCCGTGCTGAATCCGCTCCCTCACGGCATTGAAGAAAGGTCCTGCTTCCGCGTCCGGCACATCCACCGTCGCCGCGAGCACCGTGCTCGCGCCCGCGTCCAGGAAGGCCACCGGCAGGCTGAAGCGCTCGTACGTCCACGCGGCGCCATGCGCGGCCCGACATGCGCCGAGGATGACCAGCGGCTGGCCGCGCAGCTTCGTCCCGCGCACCTCGCCGGCGGTGAGCGCGTAGCGGCCGCTCGGCTCCGGCGACAGGACCAGCAACGAGGCCTCGGACACGTCCGGATTCATCAGCCCATGGGCGTGGACCTCGATCTGCGTCGCGTCCGTCATCGCCTCCAGCACGCGGGACGGCGTGGCCTGGCGTCCGAGCAGCATCGTGGCCTCGTCTCCGGGCAGCCCCGCCCAGCCTCCGAGCATCGGCAGGCCCAGCGCCTCGGGCGCCTGCACGTCGGCGACGACGAGGCGGCGAGGCGTCCGCGTACCGGACGCGACGGGCGACGCGCGCACCGAGTGGTACGCCCAGGCGAGGTCCTCCGGCAGCAGCCCCGCGCGACCATGGAGCGGCGGGCGCGCCACCACCTCCACCGCCGGACAGGCGCGCAGCAGGTCCATCATCGCGTCGGGGATGAGCCCCTGGAGCTCGTCGTGCAGCGGGGCCCTGCGGCTCGCGTCGTGGTGACCGACGAGCCGACCTTCCGGGCCTCGCACCAGCACGAAGGTGCGCTCGACGTCCGTGGTGACGGCCAGGACACAGCGCCCGGGGAGCTGTCCGCCCACTTCTTCACCGAAGAGGCGCCACGCCTGCTCGTACTCGCCCGCCTTGGCCGAGGAGAAGAGCAGCGACGTGTAGCTGTACGCGCGGGCCTTGCGGGCATCCACGCTGGTGGCGGGCAGCTTCGCGGCCTCGGCGATGGACTGGCGCAGCAGGGCCTCGCCGCGCGGCCGGTCGCGCTCCACGACATAGCGGCCCTCGATGTGCGTCAGCAGCGCGGACTCGCCCGGCGTGAGGTTCCCCTTCTGGCGTCGCTCCGCCAGGCCCTGCACGAGGCGCGCGTCCAGCGCGGAGTCCGGCTGGAGCCGGGCCAGGTCCGCCAGCGTCTTCGCGCCCGACAACAGCAGGGGCGTCTTGCACGCGAGCGCCTCGCGCATGCGGGCCTGCGCGCTCTCCACGGAGAACGCATCCAGCAAGGCGAGTGCATCGTTGGCGCGGACGAAGTGACGGATGGTGCAGTCGTCGGGACGCTGGGCCAGCGCTTCATCCAGGTAGCCGCGGGCGAGCGCCGCATCGCCCTGGTAGCGCGCGAGCTGTCCGAGCTGGAGCAGGAGCTGCGCCTCTCCCCAGCGCGGGTCCGCGCGGTACAGCGCGCGCGCGGCCAGCAGGTGCCGCTGGGCTTCGGACAGTCGGTGGAGCTGACGATAGAGGTCGCCCAGGTCGGACTCGATGGGGATGCAGCGATAGCCCAGCGGGTGTTGCTGGCACCGCGCCGCGGCGCTCAGCAGGAGATGCTCGGCCTGGAGCAGTTCGCCTCGGGCGATGGCCTGCAGCGCGCGCTCGTGCTCCAGGAGCAGCGTGAACCACGGGTCCTGGAGCTTCGCGACGAGCCGGGAGACCTCGTCCAGGTGGTCGGCCACCTTGCCCTCGCGAACGAGCGCGCCCAGGAACAGGTCCTGCTCTCCGGCGCGCCGCACATCCTCGAGGAACGCGGCGAAGCCGCCCGAGACCTGGTGGGTGCGGTACAGCTCCAGGTAGCGACGGGCGAGGGGCGCGCGGAGCTGGAAGTCCCGCGTCAGGGTCCACTGGAGGGCCTCGCGCAGGACGGTGCCGCCCGAGTGCGCGTCCAGCGTCGCGGCCATCGGCTCCAGGGCGCGCACGCGCTCCACGGTGGGGGCCGCGCGCAGGGCCTCGTAGAAGTACATGCGGAAGATGCCGGGCTGTGCGCGGAGCACGTCATCGGGCACGCGCGCTCCCTCCACGATGAGGGACTGGCCCCACGTCGACGTCTTTCGCCAGTCCTCGGTGCCTCGCAGCCGACCGCGCGCGGCCTGGGCGCGAGAGGTCGCCTCCTGGGCCCAGCCGGACTCACCCAGCGCGGCCACAGCGTCGAACGACTGCGCGGCCAGCGCCCAGAGTTCCAGGTCCCGCAGCACCAGCGCGCGGTTCCACAGGGCCTGTGCATGCGTGGGCCGCGAGGCGAGCACCCCCTCCAGCAGCGCGAGCGCGGAGGCCGAGTCACCACGGTCCAGCGCCATGATGGCCTGGTCGCTCGCGACCTCCGGAGCGGTGCCCGCCTTCGCGAGATAGGGCGCGGCCATCTCCGCGTTGCGGCGCACCAGATAGGCCGCCGCGAGACCGTGCATGTCACCCTCCGCCTCCAGTCGCGCCAGCTCGCTCAGGGGCGCCGGAGCCGCGCGGCCCGCGTCCGCCGCCGAGCGCAGAGGCCCATAGGGCCGATACACATCCGCGCCCGGATAGCTGACCCGGGCCTCGAGCATGCGCACGGGGGCGCTGGTGAGGAACAGCTCGGGCGGCACGGGCGCGACGCGGCGCGAGCGCAAGCCCGCCATGAGTGCCGCGCCTCCCACCACCACCACCGCCACGAGAACGGCCGACTTCGGCCTCGGAATCCAGGACCCGGACCCTGCATCCACCGGCGTACTCCCCGCGTATGTGCCCTGGCAGCCCATGCCCGCTCAACGACGGGTCGCCAGAATCTTCCCGTCACACGCTACGCCGCTTCGAACCACGGCGGTGCGGACGAATCACCGCACCCGTGTGGTCCTCCAACCACGCGCACGACTCCGTCCCGGCGAGCCATCCTGGCCCACACCTTGCTCCGAGCGCACGCCCGACACAGCAGGTCCCCCATCGCCCAGGAGTCCCATGTCCCGCCGCCTCTCCCTCCGCGCAGTGCTCGTCTGCCTCCTCATCACCACCAGCGCGCTCGCGGCACCGCCCAAGACGCCCAAACACCCCGGCTGCTTCCTCGTGATGGACCTGGACTCCGGCGAAGTCACACGCAACGGCGCGAAGCTGTGCGCCACGCCGCTCGTCCCGGCCTCCACCTTCAAGGTGCCCCACGCGCTCATCGCCCTGGAGACCGGCGTCGTGTCGAGCACGGACGAGGTGCGCAAGTGGGACGGCACCCAGCACGCCATCTCCATGTGGAACCAGGACCAGACGCTCGACACCGCGATGCGCCGCTCGGCGCTGTGGGTCTTCCAGGGCACCGCGAAAGAGATTGGCCGCGAGCGCATGGAGCAATGGCTCATGCGCCTGGACTACGGCAACCGCAAGGCCTCCGGGGACATCACCCGCTTCTGGCTCGGCGGCCCGCTGCGCATCTCCCCCGACGCGCAGCTCGACTTCCTCGCGCGCATGTACCGGGGCCAGCTCCTCGTCAGCCCCCGCGTCCTCGAGGCCATCCAGGCCACGCTGGTCCACGGCCCCGACACCGTCGCCAGCGTGCGTGACGGCCTCAACCTGGGCGGTCCCTGGAAGGACCACGCCACCCTCAGCGCGAAGACGGGCTGGCACCAGGACGCCAAGGACGGGGACGTGATGTGGCTGGTGGGGCACGTGTCCTCCCCCAATGGACGCCACGTCTTCGTCAGCGCCGTGAAGCAGCCGCCCGGCAGCAAGTCCCCGTCGAAGAACCTCGCGCTCCCCGCCGCCATCGAGGCGCTCCAGGCGCAAGGGCTGCTCTGACACGACGCCTGGAAAAGACGACGGGCCGCCCCCACATCCGGGAAGCGGCCCGCGTCGAGACCCGACCGTGGCGGCCGGGGGTGTCAGCGACCTCAGACCGCCTTCAGGCGGCGGGAGCTGGTGCTGTTGGCGGCGTCGCGCAGGGCGTCCTTGCGGTCGGTGCGCTCCCAGGTGAACTCCTTCTCCGTGCGGCCGAAGTGACCGTACGCGGCGGTCTTCTGGTAGATGGGCCGCAGCAGGTCCAGGCCCTCGGTGATTTCGCGCGGACGCAGGCCGAACGTCTGACGGATGGCCTTGGCGATGCGCTCCTCGGGGACGGTGGCGGTGCCGAACGTCTCCACCATCACGCTGACCGGCTCGGCCACGCCGATGGCGTAGGACACCTGCACCTCGCAACGACGCGCCAGGCCCGCGGCCACGACGTTCTTCGCGATGTAGCGGCCCATGTACGCCGCCGAGCGGTCCACCTTGGACGGGTCCTTGCCGCTGAACGCGCCGCCGCCGTGACGGCCCATGCCGCCGTAGGTGTCGACGATGATCTTCCGGCCCGTCAGGCCCGAGTCGCCCATGGGCCCGCCCACCACGAACCGACCCGTGGGGTTGATGAAGAACTTCGTCTTGTTGTCGATGAGCTTCTTGGGGAGCGCCTTCGCGATGACGTCCTCGCGGATGGCCTCCTGGATGCGCTTGTTGGAGATGTCCTCCGAGTGCTGCGTGGACACCACCACCGCGTCGATGCGCACCGGGCGACCCTCGCGGTACTCCACCGTCACCTGGCTCTTGCCGTCCGGGCGCAGCCAGTCGTGCTGCTTGCGGCGCACGTCGGCGAGCTTGCGCGTGAGCGCGTGCGCGTAGTGCAGCGGGGCGGGCATCAGCTCCGGCGTCTCGTCGCACGCGAAGCCGAACATCATGCCCTGGTCACCAGCGCCCTGGTCCTTCTTGTTGTCCACGCCGCGCGCGATGTCCTGGCTCTGGCCCTCGATGGCCACCATCACGCCGCAGGTGTTGCCGTCGTAGCCCATCGAGCTGTCGGTGTAGCCGATCTTGCAGATGGTGCCGCGCACGATGCGCGGGATGTCCACGTAGGTGTTCGTCGTCACCTCACCCGCGACGATGGCCAGGCCCGTCTTGACCAGCGTCTCCACCGCGACGCGGGCCTGGGGGTCCTTGGCGATGATGGCATCCAGGACACCGTCGGAGATCTGGTCGGCGATCTTGTCCGGGTGGCCCTCGGTGACGGATTCAGACGTGAAGAGGAAGTCGGTAGGCATGTCGGCTCTGTAGAGAGAAGGAGGCGCAGACGACGCGCGAAGGGCAGGACACTAAAGTGTGGTCCTGGGGGAGTCAAACAGCCATCAATGCCCGCACATTCGCGGGCGCCCCCTGGGCAAACGGGCATGGCCAGAAGCCCTCGGCCCGCATGGGGATGAATTTCGCGAGGCGCCCGACGTTCTCCTGGGCTAACAGAACGCCGAGCAATCCCGTTGGAGGACTCGCCCGACATGAACGCCCGCTTCCGTACCCTCTCCCTCCTGGTCGCCTTCGCCTTCGCACTGCCCGCGGCCGCCGCGGCGCCGAAGAAGGACGACCCGGTCGTCAAGCCCGTGAAGACGGTGGTGTCGTCCGTGCGCTACGAGCGGGACGCCGCCGCGCTCAAGCTCTTCGGCGGTGAGGAGCAGGGCAAGTACCTGCTCGGCGACGAGTGGTCCAAGGGGACCGACGAGCAGCGCAAGGAGTTCGTCAGCCTCTTCCACGGCCTGTTCGCGAAGATTGCCTTCCCGCGCGTGCGCGAGAACTTCAAGTCGCTGGAGGACATCGTCTACTCGCCCGCCGAGGTGAACGGCGGCGAGGCCACGGTGGACTCGGTCGTCTTCATCAAGCACCCGCTGAAGACGCAGGAGATGAAGCTGAAGTACCGCCTGGTGAAGGACGCGGCCGCGTGGAAGGTGGTCGACGTGACGGTGCTCGGCTCCTCCATGCTCCAGGACATCCGCGACACCCAGGTGCAGCCGCTGCTCAAGCAGGGCGGGTGGGACCTGCTGCTGGGCCGCATGCGCCAGGAGCTGGCGAAGAAGTAGCCGCCGCGCCCACTCCCGGCGACCAGGCCACCAGGCTCCTGGTCGCCGGAGGGGTTCCGAGGGGATGCCGGGCTGGCGTAGTCTGTCCCTCCCCCTCTGGCCTGGTTGATGACCGCCTCCCACTCCGTTGCACCTCCGAGCCGCTCCCAGCACGGCCCCTCCGAGCGGGAGGTGGACGCGTTCTGCATGCAGTACGCGCCCCGCGCGCCGGGGCACCCCGCCGTGCGCGACCTGTACCGGCTCTTGCGCGACGTCCCCGAGGACGGCCTGGAGGCACGGCTCACCTGGGTGGAGCGGTGGATGGCGTGGCTGCGCGAGCGCCTCCCCGCGCACGCCCTGGTGGACGACACCGAGCCGCAGCAGCCCCCCGCCGACGCGAGGCTCGCGCTGATGGTGCGCGTGCTGGAGGGCGAGCCCGCCATGCGCGCGGGCCTCACCGCCCTGGTGTCCGGCGTGTGCGACGGCAGCCGGGGCCTGAAGCTCTTCGCCCAGGTGGGCCTGCCCGCGGGCCAGGGCTTCTTCGCGGAGGCGTCCGACCGGCTGGCCCGCGCGGTGCTGCCCGCGCCGCCCGAGCCCGGCAAGCTGTCGGAGCTGCTCCTGCGGCTGTTCCCCGTGCCCGAGGACGCGGTGTGGCTCTCGCACCTGTCGCCCGCCCTGCTCGCGAAGCTGTCCGCGCTGGTGGGCGAGCCACGTCCCCCCGTGCCCCTGCCGGGCGCCCGCGTGCGCGCGGACCTGATGGACGCGCTCTTGCTGCTGGCCCTCCAGACGGCGGCGCTGGGGACCACCGAGGACGTGAGGGACCGCACGCCGGAGACCTCGCTGCGCGCCTCGCCCTTCCTGCGGCTGCGGCTGGTGTGCGACGCGGTGCTGGCGCGCGACGCGGCCCAGGACACCCTGCGGGACCTGAGCACGTGCGTGGACGACTGCCGACGGGTGGTGGGCAACGTGTCGCGGCACCTGGAGGAGGCGGGCGTCAGCGTGGACCTGGTGTACCGGCTGGAGCGCATCCGCCGGAGCCTGGAGCGCATGGAGGCCATCGCGCGGGTGCTGGGCGCGCCCCGGGGCGAGCCGCGCTGGCGTGAGGCGCTGGGCCTGCTGTCGGACCTGCTGCGGCGGGCGCACGCGGACCGCTCCGTGGTGGAGCTGGCGCGGCGCAACGTGCGGATGCTGGCGCGCAAGATCATCGAGCGCGCGGGCCACTCGGGTGAGCACTACATCACCACCACGCGCCCGGAGTTCCACGCCATGGTGCACTCGGCGGCGGGCGGCGGACTGGTGACGGCCGTCGCGGTGGCCAGCAAGTTCCTGCTCGCCACGCTGCCGCTGGCCCCGCTCTTCGCGTTCCTGGGCGTGGGCCTCAACTACGCGGTCGCGTTCCTGCTCATCCAGGCGCTGGGCTTCACGCTGGCCACCAAGCAGCCCTCCGTCACGGCGGCCACGCTGGCGGGCGCCATCGGCGAGGGCGCGCGGGGGGACCGGCTCTCCAGCCTGGTGGACATCATCCCGCGCATCACCCGCTCCCAGCTGGCCGCCTTCGCGGGAAACCTGGGCTGCGTGCTGCCCGCGGCCGTGGTGCTGGCCCTGCTGTGGCAGGTGGCCACGGGGCAGCCGTTCCTGAGCCCCGCCAAGGCCCAGGCCACGGTGGCCTCCATGCACCCGTGGAAGAGCGGCGCGCTGTTGTACGCGGCCCTCACCGGCGTGCTGCTGTGGCTGTCCAGCGTGGCGGGCGGGTGGCTGGAGAACTTCGTGGTGTACCGGCGGCTGCCGGAGGCGCTCGCGCACCACCGACTGACGCGCAGGCTGCTCGGGGAGCGGGGCGCGCACCGGCTCGCGGAGGGGCTGGCGCACGCGGCGTCGGGGCTGGGCGCCAACGTGACGCTGGGCTTCCTCCTGGCGCTGATGACGATATTGGGGCGCTTCGTGGGGCTGCCCCTGGACATCCGCCACGTCACCTTCGCGCTCGGCGGCCTGGCCATGGCGGGCGCGGCGCTGGGCCCGCACGGGGTGCTCCAGCCGGACTTCCTGTGGGCGCTCGTGGGCGTGGGGCTCATCGGGGTCATCAACTTCGCGGTGTCGTTCAGCCTGGCGCTGGGGGTGGCCGTTCGCGCGCGCGACGTGCCCACCGCGGAGGCCCTGCCGTTCCTGCGGGCGGTCGGCGCCCGCTTCCTCGCGTCCCCCCGCTCGTTCTTCCTGCCCCCCGGGGAGCCCCCGGCGCTCGTGGCCAACCCCGCCCTGGAGCGCGGCGGCTCCTGACGGGGCGTTTATTCCCCGGGCCCGAGCGCCCCTTCCTCGCGGCCCGGGAGCCGGCCGGGCAGGTCATGCCGCGCTTCCGGGGCCGGGCGTTTGCCGCTAGGGTCGCCGCGAATGAGCGGCGCTCCTCGAAACCCGAACTCCCATTCCCGCTTCGCCTACAGCTTCGCGAGGCTCCTGGTCCGCCGGCCCGGCACCGTCCTGGCCGTGCTGCTGACGCTGCTGGCCATGTCCACCTGGGCCACGCTGCAGCTGCGCATCAACTCGAACCAGCTCGACCTCATCTCCCAGGACCTCCAGGAGGTGAAGGACGTCAAGCAGGTCATCGACATGGTGGGCGGCAGCGGCTTCCTGATGCTGGCCCTGCGCTCGACGGACGAGGCCGCCATGAAGCGCACGGCGGACGACATCGCCGGCATGCTCCAGGCGGACAAGGAGCACGTGCGCACCGTCAGCTACAAGCTGCCGGTCGAGTTCATCCAGCAGAACATGGTCCTCTTCGTGAAGACGGAGGACCTGGTGGAGGGCAAGCGCCGCATCATGGCCTTCCTCGAGGACAAGCTGCGCCGCAGCAACCCCTTCTACATCGACATGGGCGCCACGAAGCCCGTGGAGCTGAACCTCCAGGACCTGGTCGACAAGTACTCGTCCGTCGGCAAGAAGAGCATCCGCGACGACTACAACATCTCCGCCGACAAGAAGATGGTGCTCATCCTCATCAAGCCGATGTGGGACACCACGGAGATTGGCAAGACGAAGGACTACCTCGACAAGCTCAACAAGGACCTGGCCGCGTACTCCACGCAGGCCGGCAAGGTGAAGCTCGTCGAGGACTACAAGCGGATGGGCGACGCGAACACCATCGCCTACGGCTACACCGGCTCGTACAAGACGACGGTGGATGACTCGTTCGCGATTGAAGAGTCGCTCGAGCCCGTCACCATCATCGCGCTGGTCACCATCTTCCTCATCACCATCCTCTTCTTCCGGAAGCTGGCGCCCACGTTCATCGTGGTGAGCGGCACGGTGATTGGAACCCTCTACACGCTGGGCTTCACCTACGCGACGGTGGGTGAGCTCAACATGATCACGTCCATCCTGGGCGGCATCCTGATGGGCTTCGGCATCGACTACGGCATCCACTTCACCTTCCGCACGCGGTTGGAGCTGGGCGCGGGCAAGCCGTACGACGAGGCCATCGTGGACGCCTTCGTCAACGCGGGCCGCCCGGCGGCGGTGGCCGCGGTGGTGACGGGTGGCTCGTTCTTCGTGCTGATGGTGAGCGAGTTCCGCGGCTTCAGCCAGTTCGGCTTCCTGGCCGGCTGCGGCACGCTCATCCTGGGCCTGACGCTGTTCGTGTGGAGCGCGTCGCTCCTGGCGCTGTTCGGCCGCATCAACCCGGCGTGGCCCAAGAAGCTCATCGGCGAGATGAAGCCGCCGCCGACCAACTCCTCCAGCGGCCAGGAGCTGCGCATCCCCCGCCCCGGGCTGGTGCTGGGCGTGAGCACCGCGCTCGTCGCGCTCATCTGCGCGGCGGCCGTCCCCTGGGCCGGCACGGGCGAGCCCCCCGAGGGCGACCTGGGCTTCCTCGAGCGCGTGAAGCACGGCGTGGGCTTCAACTACAACACCCGCGCGCTCATCCCGGACGGCATGTCGTCGGTGTTGCTGCAGGACGAAATCAACGCCCGCTTCAACATCTCCAGCGACCCCATGGCCATCTACACCAAGGACCTGGACGAGGCGGAGGGCATCTACCGCGAGCTGACCGAGCACCCGGAGAAGTACCCGTCCATCGACCAGGTGGTGAGCGTCTTCACCTTCGTGCCGCCGGAAGCCACGGCCAAGGCCAACGAGAAGGTGCTCCAGGAGTGGAAGCAGGACATGGCGAACCTGGAGGCGCGCGGCTTCTCCATCGCCGCGCTGCCGCCGGAGATGCAGGAGAACGCCGCCTTCTTCATGAAGGTGCTCGACGCGAAGCCCTTCGACGTGCACGGCGTGCCGGCCAACTACAAGAGCCAGTTCCAGAACCTGCCCAGCGCGCAGCCGGAGAACCGCGGCTGGCTGACGTTCATCTACTCGAGCGTGGACCTGTTCGACGGCCAGAAGATGATGCAGTTCGCCGACGAGACGCGCGCCATCCCCGCCACCTACTACCCGGGCCGCTTCGACAAGGATGACTTCGACCCGAAGACGCCGACGGCGCAGAAGGAGTTCCGCGCCGCGGGCGCCACGCAGCTGTACGCGAAGCTGGCGCGCATCGTGCTCTGGGACGGCAAGGTCACGGTGGTGCTCACCGCGCTGTGGATCCTGGCGATGCACTTCCTGGACTTCCGCAACGCGAAGCTGGCGCTGGCGTCCGTGATTCCGCTGGGCGTGGGCGTGGCGATGATGCTGGGCATCATGTCGCTCATCGGCCTGCGGCTGAACTTCATGAACATCATCATCCTGCCCATCCTCCTGGGCTTCGGGGTGAGCCACGGCCTGTACCTGCTGCACCGCTTCCTGGAAGGCACCTCGCCGCTGGTCGCGCTCAGGAGCGTGGGCGCGGCGGTGGCGTCCTCCACGCTGACGGCCGTGGCGGGCTTCGCGGCGCTCCTGGCCGCGGCGCACAACGGCCTGCGCTCCATGGGCATGGTGGCCTGCATCGGCCTCATCACCACCCTGGTGGTGTCCTTCACCGTGCTGGCCGCGGTGATGCAGCTCATGCATGACCGCCGCAAGCGCGAGGCCTCGCCGGGCGACGGCACGGGCAGCGCCTCCGGCGGCGAGGATGGCTCGACGCGGGCGGCCTGAGCGCGGCGGGACGACATCGACATCACACAACCGCGCGGTAACGAGGCCCTCTTCTCCTTCGTGAGGAAAGGGGGCCGGGAGAGGGAGACATCATGAGGCTGATGCGATGGGCGCCCGTGCTCGGGCTGGGACTGCTCGCGGGCTGCTCCGCGGTGAAGAGCCACCGCGTGCGGCCGGACTACGCGCAGGTGGACCGCCAGCAGACCAAGCGGCTGGTGGTGGTGGCGCAGCCCCTGCCGGACGAGAAGCCCGCGGTGGGGGAGCTGTGGAGCCTCATCGCCCGCCAGTGGGTGAACCAGAACCGCGACTTCATCGTGAAGGACAACGTCGCGCTGCCGGGCCGCCCCACGGACACCACCTTCAAGGAGCTGTGCACCGAGGGCGTGGAGGGCGTGCTCTGGCTGGACCCCACCATCCAGTTGAAGGGCGACGGCGCGGAGGCCGAGGTGAAGGCGCAGCTCTTGCGCTGCCGTGACGGCGAGGAGGTCTGGGCGGCCCAGGCCGCGGGGAGCTGGGGCTCGCGCGACGAGGACTACGCGGCGCGGGTGCAGAAGTTCAGCCAGGAGCTGGGCGAGGAGGTGGCGCCGTACGTCGTGCCCACCACCAAGCTGCTCGCCGCCACGCTCGACACGCTGCCCAATCCCGAACTCACCGAAGCGGACAAGGACGAGAAAATCGAGCTGGGTGAGTAGGTTGCGCCCATCGTGGAGGAGAAGCTCATCGTCATGAGGCTGGGGGTCGCGGCGCTCTTGGGCGCCGTGCTCGGCCTGGAGCGCGAGCTCAACGGCCAGGCCGCGGGGCTGCGCACCCACATCATCGTGTCGCTGGGGGCGTGCCTGTTCACGCTCGCGGGCATCTTCGTCGAGACGTCCCTGGGGCAGGACTCGCCCAAGGGCTCGCAGGCGGACATCAGCCGCATCGCCAGCCAGGTGGTGGTGGGCATCGGCTTCCTGGGCGCGGGCGCCATCATCCGCGACCAGGGCCACGTGAAGGGGCTGACGACGGCGGCCAACCTGTGGCTCACCGCGTCCGTGGGGCTCGCGGTGGGCATGGGCTTCCACTGGGCGGCCGTCACCACGGTGGTCATCGCCCTGGTGGCGCTGGCGGGCCTGCGCCCCCTGGAGAAGGCCATCCGCGGGCACCGCGCCCGCCAGGGCCTGAAGGTGGAGGGCCGCGTCCCCGAGCCCTCGGAGGACGAGAGCCCGGAGTGAACGCGCCGCGCCCTACCTGTCCCAGTCCGCGGGGGCCGCGCCGAGCGCCCCCGTCAAGTCGTGCTGGAGGGGCACACGCCGGGCCACCTCGCCGCGCGCCGCCAGCACGTCCGGCCTGACGCCGGGCAGGCTGGCCAGGTCCTGGCGCAGGTACACGTCGTCGCGGTCGATGTCCGTCACGTCGGAGAAGGACACGCGGTAGTCGCGCGGGAAGTAGCTGCCCTTCTCGATGAGGAAGCCCGCCGCGTCCACGGCGGTGATGAGGCCCAGGTTCTCCCCATCCCGGTCCCTGGCCGTCATGCCCTTCTGGATGTCCGCTGGATTGAACACACCCGCCTCCCGAAGTCCGGTGCCGACCTGGAAGTTGGGCATGCCCGCCCTCTTCCGGCACGGGGCCCCTGCCCGGCGGGCGGGCAGCCAGGCCCTCGCCTCGCGCTCCAGGGAGTGCGAGGCGGGCCTCAGCCCGTGGTGCGTCCGGACGGCGTGTCGCCAGGGGACTCGTGGGCGGGCGCGGGCTCCGGCGTGTCGACGAAGCGCCGGTCCATCTCCGTGCGCATGAAGCGCTCGATCTCCTCGGCGGTGGTCAGCTCCATCGCCTCGCGCAGCAGCTCCGTCGCGTCCTTGCGGCCCACCCGGCGCAGGAAGCGTTTGACGGCCGGAATCTGCCCGGACGTCATGGACAGCTCGTCGAAGCCGAGCGCCAGCAGCACCAGCGTGTAGAGCGGGTCTCCCGCCATCTCCCCGCACATGGACACGGGGATGTTGGCCGCCTTGGCCGCGTGGACGATGGTCTCCAGCATGCGCAGCACCGACAGGTGCAGCGGACGGTAGAGGTAGGCCACCTCGCGGTTCTGGCGGTCGATGGCCAGCGAGTACTGGATGAGGTCGTTGGTCCCCACCGAGAAGAAGTCCGCCTCCTGCGCCAGCCGGTCGGCAATCATGGCCGCGCTGGGCGTCTCCACCATGATGCCCACCGGGAAGCGCTTGCCCACGGGCACGCCCGCGCGGCCCAGCTCGGTGCGGCACGCCTCCAGCTCGCTGCGGGCCTCGCGCAGCTCGCTCACCCCGCAGATGAGGGGGAACATCAGCCGCAGGTTGCCGTGCACGCTGGCGCGCAGGAGCGCGCGCAGCTGGACGCGGAACAGCTCCCGGTTGGACAGGCAGTAGCGGATGGCCCTCAGGCCCATCGCCGGGTTGGGCTCCTTCTCGTGCTTCGTCTTGCCCGGCACCTTGTCGCCGCCCAAATCCAGCGTGCGGATGGTGACGGGCTTGCCGCCCATGGCCTCCAGCACCTGCCGGTAGGCGCGGTAGTGCTCCTCCTCCGTGGGCGCCGTCTTGCGGTCCAGGAACATGAACTCGGTGCGGTACAGGCCGATGCCCTCCGCGCCGTGCGCCAGGAGGGACGGAATCTCCTCCAGGAACTCCATGTTGCCGTTGAGCCGGATGCGGAAGCCGTCGGTGCTCACCGCCTCCAGGTCCTTGGTGGCCAGCGCGAGCTGCTCGGCCTCCTGGTGGCGGCGCTGCTCCTCGCGGAAGCTCTGGAGCTGCTCCTCCGTGGGGTTCACCAGGATGATGCCCCGGGTGCCGTCCATGGCCACCAGGTCCCCGGGCGAAATCTGCTCGCTGGCGCGGCCGGCGCCCACCACCGCGGGCGTCTCCCGCGCGCGGGCGACGATGGCGGTGTGGCTCGTCTGGCCGCCCAGGTCCGTCACGAAGCCCGCCACGCGGCCGCTGCGCGCCATCAGCGACGCGTCCGCGGGCGGCAAATCATGCGCGACGACGATGGCCTCCGCGGGGACCTCCACCTCCTCGTCCACCACCTGGCCCATCAGGTTGCGGATGATGCGGTCCGCCACGTAGTCCACGTCCGAGCGGCGCTCGCGGAAGTACTCGTCCGGGATGTTGTCGAACAGGTGCTTTATCTTGCGGGCCACCCGCCGGACGGCCCACTCGGCGTTGATGCGGTCCTCGACGATGAGCTGGTTGACGGCGTCCACCAGCATCGGGTCGTGGAGCATCAGCCGGTGCGCCTCGAGGATGAGCGCGTGGTCGCTGCCCTCGGTGCGCGTAATCTGCTCCTTGAGCTCGGCAAGCTGGCGGTCCGACAGGTCCACCGCCGTCTTCATCCGCATCCGCTCGGGCTCGACCTCCGCCTCCGCCAGCCGCAGCTTGGGCGTGCGGATGCGCTTCCGGTCCAGGATGAAGGCGTGGCCGACCGCCACGCCGGGTGAGGCGCCGATGCCCATCAACCTCAGTGTGGGAGTGGCCTGGCTGCTCACGTGTCTTTCTTCCCTCCCCGTCCTACCGCATTTGCATTGTCATCCGTCACTTGGACTCGCCAAAACGGTCGGCGATGAGCTTTGCCAACTCCTGGAGACACGCGTCGGCGTCATCTCCCTTACAGGTCAGCTTCACCTGCACCCCCTGGGCGGCCGCCAGCATCAGCACCCCCATGATGGACTTGGCGTTGGCCCGCTGTCCCTGCGCCTCGATGAGCACGTCGCTCTTGAAGCGGTTGGCCACCTTGACCATCTGCGCCGCGGCCCGGGCGTGCAGCCCCAGCTCGTTGATGATCTCGTATGTTCCCTCGGCCACCGTTGCCATTCGCGACTCCTACCTCTCGTCTTAAAGGAAGGCACCCGCCGCGCAGGCCAGCGTCGCCGCGAGGTAGAGCACCACGTAGTTGGGCACCCGACGGCTGACCAGCACGTAGGATGCAACCCCCAGGGCCAGACACCCGGCCGCCAGGAAGGGCGCGTGCGCCCCGCCCGCGTTCGCCCCGAAGGACACCGCCAGCCACGCCGCCAGCCCGCCGGCGCACAGCGCCGCCACCGTCCGCAGCCGCGCCCCCCGGGCCGGCAGGTTGGCCTTCGCCACCGCCTCCACCAGCCGGTCCCCCAGGGTGAGCCCCAGCCAGTACAGCCTCACCCGGAGCAGCAGGTGCACCAGGTTGTAGAGCACCAGGAAGACGGGCACCGCCCACAGGCCCAGGAGCGGCACCAGCGCCGCCCCCACCGCGCCCGCCGCGGGCTTGAGCGACAGCCAGAAGAACCCGTCCCCCAGCGCCGCCAGCGGCCCCATCAGCGCCGCCTTGAAGGCCACCACCTTGTCCGGGGTCTCCTCCCCCCGACAGATGCGCTCCTCGTGGAAGACGACGCCGCCGACAATCGCCGCGGCGACGTAGGGGTGCGTGTTGAAGAAGACCAGGTGCCGGCGCACCGCCTCCTCGCGCGCGGCGCCCGCCGCGTACAGCCACTCGAGCGCGGGGAACACCGCGTAGGCCAGCCCCAGGTTCTGCATGCCCTTGGGGTTCCACGACGCCTGCAGGAAGAGCGAGCGCATGAAGACGCGCAGCAGCACTCCCCAGGGAAGCGTGGTGTCCGGAGCGCTCACGCGTCATGCCCCTGGAGCACGTACAGCACCACCGCCACCGTCACCGCCGCGGCGCCCAGGGCCGCGTACAGGGGCGCCCTCCGGGCGTGGCTGCCCTGCGCCGCGATGGCCGCCGCCACCGAGGCCATGGCCGGCCACGCCCACGCCAGCCCCCGCACCAGCATGGGCGGCAGCGACTGCAGCGCCGGCTCCACGAAGAAGCCCGCGAGCGCGCACAGGGCCGTCAGCACGCCGTACACCACGAAGTGCGGCCACATGCCCCACAGGTTCTGCCGCATGGCGCGCGTGAGGTTGCCGGCCTCCGCGGACGCCAGCGCCACGCGCGCCAGCCGGGCCGAGTAGCCCTCCAAGAGCCGGTCCGCGCGCCGCCCCACCCGGCCCATGCCGATGAACAGCAGCACCGCGAGCGACCAGATGGCCGGCGTGGAGCCCGCGCCCGAGGCCAGGGTAATGGTGCACGCCGCCGCGCTGGTGGCGGTGGCCGCCAGCGTGTCGTTCTCCGGCAGGGACGCGCCCAGGTTGGCGGTGCCCAGGAAGAACAGCTCCAGCAGGAGTCCCACGCCCAGGCCCGAGGGCACGTCGTTGAGCAAGAGCCCCATCACGGTGGAGGCCACCAGCGGACGCGACAGCATGGCCTGCAGGAACGCCTTGCGCTCCACGGCCACCAGTCCGCCCCACAACCCCGCGAGCGCCACCTGGGTCCAGAGGACGCTCACGTGTTCACCCGGCCTTCACCCACCGCTCGGAGAGGTCCGGCAGATCCACGGGCTTCTCCGCGGGGACGGCGCGGGCCTCCACGCGCACGCCCTGCTCGGCCAGCTGCTGCAGCGTGCGCAGCTCCGCCTCGGCCAGGAACACGGAGGGGGACACCTGCCGGCGCCCCGTGCCGAAGTGCACGTTGCCCAGGTTGAGCTCGCCCAGGGAGAGCCCGTGCGCGTACGCGAAGGGCACCGAGGCCACGTCGCGCAGGAGCACCAGCGTGCGCACCCCGTCCTTGGACAGGGCGGCGAAGTCCACCTGGGACAGGGGGAGGATCTGCACCTCGATGGCGCTCTGCACCGCGAGCGCCATGGCGGCGCGGATGAGCGGGCTGGAGGCCGCCTCGTCATCCGCGACGACGACGCGGGAGACCTTGAGGTGCGGCAGCCAGGCCTCGACGACCTGGCCGTGGATGAGGCGGTTGTCGACGCGGACCAGGGTGATCACAGCCGTCTCGAATCGCCGACCCGCGCCACTTGGTCAAGTTCGCGGCTGCTGGGCCTCGCGAAGCAGGGCGGAGGCACAGGTGATGTTGCGCTGACCATAGGACGCGAGCTGGTTGGCCATCTCCGGGAGGGTCATCTGCTCGGAGCGAAGCGAGTTGGCCTTGAGGAGCATGGGCAGGTTGACGCCCGCCAGGACCTCCAGATTCATGCGCTGACACATCATCAGCGACTCCTTGCAGGGCGTACCTCCGAACAGGTCCGCGAGGATGATGACGCCATCACCCGTGTCCACGCGCGACACCGCCTGCTTCATCTTCGCGCGGAGGTCCTCGACGGGAGTCCCCGGCTCGATGTTGCAGGTTGCCACCGCGGGGAGCTTCCCCACGATCTGTTCCGCGGTGGAGACCAGCTCCTCCGCCAAACGCCCGTGCGATGCGACGACGAGGCCGACCATGTTCACTCCTGACCAACCCCCCGAGGCTGCGTCCTACGCCTGAACGGCATCTTGCGCAACCTCGGCGAAAGTTTCCGCCCTGTACCCGTAGCTAAGCTCTCACGTCTTGTCTCGAAAGGTAAGACGCCATTGCTTCCCGTGCCCGAAATTTCGGGTCCGGCCGCGCGCAGGGCTGTCGCCTGCCGGACGTGGGAGCAACACCCGCTGCCCCCACGCTGATTCAGATGCGGTGGAAGTATCGCGGATGCGTGCGGCGCGGTTGCGCGTGACACCGCGCCCACGCGCTCTCTCGGAAAGCGAGGGGGCAGGCTGTGCACCCCGTGCGTGTTGGCGCTCGTCCGCAAGCTCGCCCCTCCCTCGGGGGCATGGTTGACTGACGCGCCGACGGCACGGCGCTGTAGCACCGGGTGCGTGCGGGAGGAGCCAAGCGTGGCGAAGAACAAGCTGCTGAAGCAGGGCGATGTGCTGCCGGACGTGACGCTGACGGGCGCGGGCAACCAGCCGGTGCGCCTCAAGGACCTGGTGGGGCAGAAGGTGCTCGTCGTCTACTTCTACCCGCGCGACGACTCACCGGGTTGCACGGTGCAGGCCTGCGGGTTGAGGGACCAGTACGAGGACTTCGTCGCGGCGGGCGCGGAGGTGGTGGGCATCAGCGGCGACTCGGTGGCGTCCCACCAGGGCTTCGCCGCCAAGCACCGCCTGCCCTTCGTGCTGCTGAGCGACGAGAAGGGCCAGGCGCGCGAGGCCTTCGGCGTGGGCGCGTCGTTCCTCGGCATGCTGCCCGGCCGCGTCACCTTCGTGGTGGACCGCCAGGGCATCGTCCAGGACAGCTTCGAATCCCAGCTTCGCGTGGGCGAGCATGTGCGCCGCGCGCTGGAGCTCGTCCGCTCGCTCGCCTCCAAGAGCGCCGCTGCTCCCTGAGCCACGACGCAACCCCTGCACGCGCGCGTGAGGGCCGATACCGCGGCCGCACGCGCGCGTCCCAGGCGCGAACACCTTGCGCGGGCCCTGATGGCGCGCGCCCCCCCGGGCCCGCTTCAACCGCGCGAAGTGCATGGGGTTTCCCGCCCGGACAGGTCATGGCCCACGCCTTGCTCATGGGTCCGGGTGCCACGCGACGGACGCGCGGCGCCACGCAAGGACCCCAGGCCATGAACACCCAGACTGAAAGCCTCTACGACGCCGTCCTCTTCGCGCTCGGCCCCGTGGTGCTCGGGTACGCCGTCGGCATGGTGGCGCTGCTCGTCGCCTACGCGCGCCCGTAGCCACCCGACATGTCGGGCCTGGACGGGGTGGAGTGAACGGAGCTATAAGCTGAATAGCGCGACAGGACCGCATTCTCCGAATGAGGACCGTCGCGCGCTCCGCGAAGTCACTCCCCAAAGCAATCCCCGAAAGGAAGTCCCCGACATGAGCTTCAGCTCAGGTGGTCGCCTCAATGGGTGGATGGGTGCCGTTGTCAGCGTGTCGCTGTTGGCGGCGTGTGGTGCGCCGGACGAGCGTGCGGGAGAAACGCCCACCGCGGGCGAGAGCGCGCGTGACGCGGTCGCGGGCGATGTGGCGGTGAAGCTGTCGGTGCCGAGCCAGTCCTACGCGGCGCGCGAGGGCGTCAACGTGCAGGTGACGCTCACCAACGTGTCGCGGGACACGGTGCGGGTGCTCAAGTGGCACACGCCGACGGACGGCATCAAGGAGGACCTGTTCCAGGTGACGGTGGACGGGCAGAAGGCGGAGTACAACGGCCGTCACTACAAGTGGGCCACGCCGGCGACGACGGACTTCCTGCGCCTGGCGGCCGGAGAGAGCGTCTCCTACACGGTGGACCTGGCCACTATCTACGACTTCGCGAAGACGGGCAGCTACAGCATCCGCTACGACTCGGAGGGCCACCACTCGGACGAGGGCCACCAGGGCCTGTCGCAGCTGGCCTCCGACAGCCTGAGCGTGTTCGTGGAGGGCCGTCAGTTCCAGCCGCCCGTCGCCTGGGGCAGCGACACCGTCTCCGCGCAGGCGCTGTCCACGTCGAGCTGCACGGGCTCGCGCCCGGCCTCCACGGTGTCGACGGCGTTCACCACCGCGCAGTCGATGACGAACGGCGCCGTCAACTACCTGAACGGCACCATCGGCCAGCGCTACACCACGTGGTTCGGCACGAACACCGCGACGAACGTGGCCACCATCCGGTCGCACTTCGCGGCCATCAAGAACGCATTCGACACGAAGAACGTCGTCGTCGACTGCGCGTGCACGGACAGCGCCTACGCGTACGTCTACAAGAACGGGCACTACCGCATCTACGTGTGCAACGCCTTCTGGAGCGCCCCCATGTCCGGCACGGACTCCAAGGGCGGCACGCTGGTCCACGAGATGAGCCACTTCACCGTCGTGGCGGACACGGATGACCACGCCTACGGCCAGAGCGCGTGCCGCAGCCTGGCGACGTCCAACTCCGCGCGCGCCCGCGACAACGCGGACAGCCACGAGTACTTCGCGGAGAACACGCCCGCGCTGCCGTGACAGCGCGCCGTTGACATGATGTGAAGGGGAAGCGGGGGCGCGGCCGGGCGTCCCCGCTTTCTTTTTTGTCGAGGGGCGCGCCTCTCGCGCTCCCGGAGCGAAGGGCGGAGGGTCCAACACATGAAGCACGCACACGCAGGTCGCATCGCGCTCTTGACCGCGGCCATCGCCGTGGCGGGCTGCGCGGCCCGCAAGGAAGAGGCGCCGCCGCCAGTCGACGCGCGGCCCGAGGAGACGGCAGCCATGGCGAAGAAGACGTTGGAGTGCTCGCTGAGCGCGCCCGCCCAGGTGAAGGCGGGCGAGCCGGTGGAGGTGCGCTTCAAGCTCACCAACACCTCCGAGCAGCCGGTGTACGTGCTCAAGTGGCACACGCCGCTGGAGGGCGTCCGCAACAACTTCTTCAGGGTGACGCTCGCGGGCTCCGCCACGGAGCAGCCCTACCTGGGCCCCATGGTCAAGCGCGGGCCGCCGGACGCGTCCTCCTACGCCACGCTCGCCCCGGGCGCGTCGGAGGAGCGCAGCGTCGACGTGGCGCAGGTGTATGGCGTCCAGACGCCGGGCACCTACCGCATCCACTTCGAGGGCCCGCTGATGGACGTCACCACGGACGCGGCGAAGGTGCCCGCCCTCAACGGCGAGTTCCACGACACCGCGGTGGACTGCCCCGACATCGAAGTGACGGTGACCTGACCCGGAGCCGGGCGCGCGCGGCCCTCAGGCCATCACCAGCCGCGCGCGCTGCTTCGCCGGACGGATGTGGGCGCGGGCCCCCGCGCCGAACGCGAGGAAGTCCTCCTCCATCCCGTCGCTGAAGATGACGCCCCCCGACGGCATCCGCGACTCCAGCACCAGCTCCTGCTCGGGCGTCACGAAGCCGCCCACCAGCTCCGCGCTCGAGTTGCGGCTGACGAAGGGCTCGCGCACCACGAAGGCCAGCCGGGGCTCCTCCCACGACAGCCGCCACTCCCCGCCCGGCACCCCGCCCGTGCGCGCGGTGAGCGCCCGCGCCAGCGTGAAGACGGAGGACAGCCACCCGCTGGAGCCCGCGCCGGTGGACACCAGCACCCCGCTGGACGACTGCGCCTCCTGCTGTCCCCCGTGGCTCAGCCGGTAGCGCGCCGACACGTGCGTCCTGGCGCCGATGAACAGGTCGTTGAACGCGAGCAGCCGCTGCCCGTCCTCCAACCGCGCCTCCGCCAGCGTGACGCCGCGCGTGCGCGCCTTGCCCTCCAGCACCTTGCGCACCGCGGCCCGTGCCTGCGGGACTTCATAGGGCAACAGCACGCCGTCGAAGCGGTCCGGGTCCGGGTTCACGCCCACCAGCGGCTGCTCCCCCACGTACTTGGCCACGTTCGCCACCAGCCCGTCCTGCCCGGCGACGACCACCACCTCCTTCCCGGTGAAGAGGAAGGTGGGCACCAGGCTCCGGTCCACCTGCTGCACCGGCAGCCCCACGTCCAGCGAGTCGCGCAGCCGGTCCACCGCGCGCGCATAGGCCTGGTCCTCGCGCTCGAACTCGTCGAAGTCCTGCCCCGCGTTCTCCACGTAGAACTTGGCCTGCTTCTTCGTGTTGAAGCGCTCCACCAGCCCCGCCAGCCGCGTGCGGCGGGTGACCAGGAGAATCTTCTCGAACATGGCGTGCCCTCCCCTCGGGTGGCTTCAGCGCTCGCGGCCGGGCGACGGCGCGCGCGGCGCGGAGACCTGCGGCGGCTTGCTCCCCGCACCAGCGCTCATCAGCGAGTGGAGCAGGTCCGGCGACACGTTCAGCTCGCCGATGCGCTGCGCGTTCTCCGCCATCTCCCGGAAGGCGAGCGCGATGTTGAGCGCGGGGTCCCCGCCGCTCGCCGAGGTGGCCATCAGCGTCTTCCAGTCCACGCCGCGCACGGGGGCCAGCGTCTTCTCCAGCGCGTAGGCGCGCGCGTCCGCGGCCTGCTTCTCGTTCTGGGTCCACCGCTCCATCAGGGCCGCGCGCTGCTCCTCCACCGCGATGTCCGCCGCCATCTTCGCCTCACGCAGCTGCCGCTGGCGCTCCTGCACGGCCAGCTCCGTGGCCAGCTCGCTCTCCTTGATGCGCCGCTCCTGCTCCACCGCGGCGTTGCGGCGCGCGTAGATGGCCTCGTCCGCCTGGCGCTGCAGCCCCTCGCGCGCCTCCGCCTCCAGGGCCCGCGCCATCTCCGGCGTCGGCTTGGCGGACAAGAGCGAGAACGCCATCACCTCCACCCCCAGCGCGCGGATGGGCTCGGCCGAGGCGAGCGACACGAGCACCTGGTCCTCAATCGTCTGCGCGCTCACCAGCACCTCGCGCAAGCTCAGGCCCTGCACCACCGTGCGCGCCCGCACCTGGGCCACCTGCACCAGCCGCTCCGGCAGCTTCTCCGGGTCCTCCGAGCGGTAGCGCCCCGACGCCGACAGCGAGTAGTCCAACAACCCCGCGAGCTTGCGCGCGTCCGCCACCCGGTACGTCAGCTGCCCCTGCAGCGTCACCGCCTGGAAGTCCCGCGTCACCTCGTTGAACACGAAGGGCACGTCCGCGCTCGACAGGGGCACGCTCACCAGCGTCGCGGACGGCTTCCAGTAGAAGAACGACAGCCCCGCCCCCTCCCGCACCATCCGTCCCCCCTCGAACTGCATCACGTACGACGTCGGTGCCGCCTTCATGTAGCCGATGACCATGGGGTCCACCCCTCGATGCTTCGCCACTTCGTGTTATTTCGACACCATTATTAGTGTCCAATCAACACGAAGACAACCCGAAGTGTGACCGGCGGTGGAAGAGTCCCGGAGGTGGGGAACATCCGCGCGGCGACAGGGCCCGCGGATTTGGTGGCGCGACGCGGGGGCCGTGCGCAGCCTTGCGGGGCAACCCGGGTGAGGAACAGGGCACGCCATGCGCATCGCGGTGATTTCGGACCTGCACCTGGGCAGACGCGACGTGGCGGACCACTTCGGCCACGAGGACACGGCCTTCCTGCGCTTCCTGCGGGGGCTGGAGGACGACTTCGAGCGCATCATCCTCCTGGGGGACATCTTCGAGACGCTCACCTCCAGGACCCCGGGACGCCAGGCGGCCGAGCTGGCGGCCGCTCGCGCCGCCCATCCGGAGCTGGTCCGGCGCTTCTCCCAGCCCCAGTACCACTACATCCACGGCAACCACGACCTGGTGGCGGGCACGGTGCTGGGGGCGCCCGAGCAGCTGGTCCTGGAGGCGGACGGGGTGCGGATGCTCTTCACCCACGGTCACCACCACGACTGGGTCATCCGCAAGGCACGCTGGCTGTCGGAGGCCGCGGTGTGGACGGGCGCGTGGCTCCGGCGCATGCGGCTGCACGCGATGTTCCGCATGTTCCAGGCGCTGGACGTCCGGTTGACGCACGCGACGCCGGACCCGGAGCGCTGCACCTTCCAGCGCTGGGCCCTGGCGCGGGCCCACGAGCAGCAGGCGGACGTCGTCGTCACCGGCCACACCCACCTGGGCATGAAGGTGGAGCACGGCAGCCGGCTGTTCCTCAACAGCGGCACCTGCTCGGAGGGCCGGTTCTCCTTCCTCAGCCTGGACACCCGCGCGGGCCGCTACGCGCTGCACACCTCCTGGTAGGCCGCCCGGCCCAGGAGGCGGGCGAAGAGGCGCCCTCACGTTCCGCTCGCCCCCACCCGGCAGGTGCGAAGTAACATCGGCGGATGTTCAGGCGGCTCACCCAGGCGCTCCGGCTGCTCGCGCGGCGCATTCCGGGTCCGGCCTCCCCCGAAGGGACTCCACGCATGGGCGCGGCACCTTCCGAGGAGACTCCGGACAGGCCCCGCCGTGCGTCCGCCGCGCGGCGAGCGCCCCCGCGGACGGCCCGCGCCGCCCGCTACTTCGACCTGCACGACGACTTCCGCCACCCAGCCCGCCGGGAGCTGAGCGACCCGGTGTCCGTGGAGGGGCGGAAGATGGACTCCGTCTGGTTCTTCACCTCGGGGGCCCCGGTGCTCCAGCGGGGGCGGCTGAAGCTCACCGTCGAGCCCCCGGGGCGGCCCCTGGACTTCTCGCTGGCCGGTGCGGGGCTCACCCCCGTGGTCCACGCCACCGTGGCCTCCGTCTTCCGGGAGCTGGCCCCGGACGACGTGCAGCTGCTCCCCGTGGAGGTGGAGGGCGAGAGCGAGCCGTACTTCATCCTCGTCGCCACCCGGCTGATGCGCTGTATCGACGAGCGCGGCTGCGCGGAGGTCGCCCACTACACCGCCCAGGACGCCCCTCCCGAGCGCGTGGGCCACTACCGCACCGTGAAGGGCCTGCGCATCGACCCGGAGAAGACCGGCGGCGCCCGCGTCCTGCGCACCTGGGGCTGGCCCGTCAGCCTCATCGTCTCCGAGGGCATCAAAGAGGCCCTGGAGCACGCGGGCGTCAGCGGCGCGCGCTTCGCCGAGGTGACCAGGCCGCCCCCCGCCCGACGCAAACCCCGCCGCAAGAGCCGGCGCAAACCGCGCGGCGAATGACCCACCGGCCCCCGACGCTCGAGACGCCCGCCTGGCTGATACTCCGAGAGTCACGAACTTGAGGGGTAGTCAGACGGAATGTATCTTTCTCGCCTTACAGGTTTTTACCGAGGCGACCGTTGGACAGGCTCGACGTGCCGGTGCCGGCCCCCGTGGAAGAGGCCTTCTTCGGGAAGTACAGAATCCTCCAGCGGCTGGCCGCGGGGGGGATGGCGCACATCTTCCTGGCCTCCATCGACGGTCCGGACGGCTTCTCCAAGCCGTGTGTCATCAAGCGGGTGCTGCCGGAGTACGCCAACCTGGAGGCGTTCAGCCGGATGTTCGCGGACGAGGCGAAGGTGGCCGCGCTGCTGACGCATCCGAACATCGTGCAGGTCTTCGACTTCGGGAAGATTGATGGCCAGTACTACCTGGCCATGGAGTGGATCCAGGGCCAGTCGCTGGACCGGGTGCTGCGGCACGCGTGGAAGTCGGCGTTCCCCCTGGGGCAGCGGGTGGCGGTGGACGTGGGCATCGCGGTGGCGGACGCGCTGGCGTACGCGCACTCGAAGACGCTGCCGGACGGCACGCCGCTGAAGCTGGTGCACCGGGACGTGACGCCGGGCAACGTGCTGGTGTCGCGTGACGGCATCGTCAAGCTGGCGGACTTCGGCATCGTCAAGAGCGCGGTCAACGTGGAGCGCACGAGCGTCGGGGTGGTGAAGGGCAAGTACGCGTACATGTCCCCGGAGCAGATAACGAACCGGGAGCTGGACCACCGCTCGGACCTGTTCTCGCTGGGCATCGTCCTCTACGAGGCCTCCACCGGCAAACGCCTGTTCAAGCGCGAGACGGTGGAGCAGACCATCGTCGCCGCCACCCAGGTGCAGGTGACGCCTCCGTCACAGGTGTCACCGGGCTTCGCGCCGGAGCTGGAGCGCATCATCCTGCGGCTGCTGGAGAAGGAGCCGGACGCGCGCTACCAGAGCGCTCGCGAGCTGGCGATGGACCTGGAGCGCTTCCGCGCGTCGCGGCACTGGACGTCGGGCGGGCGCGAGCTGGCGTCGCTGGTGACGTCGCTGTTCCCCGCGGACCGCCCCGGGAGCACGGGCGCGGCGCTGGCCGCCTTCAGCGGGGCCTCCGGCAGCGGCATGTCCTCCGGGCACATGTCCCCCCTGGACGACGTGCCGGGCGCGCGGCCCGGGCCTCCGGTGGAGGAGCGCACGTCGGCCACGGTGCACAGCCCGCCTCCCGGGCCCCTGCCCGTGGGCGAGCCGGCCTTTCCCTGGCCCGTGGTCCTGACGGCCGGAGCCGCCATCTGTGCCAGTGCCCTGTTCTGGTACTTCGTCGCCTGAGGGTGACGGCCTTCGCGCCGGGGTGGACGCGGCGGTGAGACCGAGAAGCGGATGAAACAGAAGACCTGGATTGCCGTCATCGTCGTCGGAACGCTCGCCATCAACGCCATGGCGTACGTGGTGGTGCGCAAGCGCCGCGCGTCGGACGTGCCTCCCCCTCCTCCCGTCTCGGG
>NZ_SRLW01000114.1:0-28814 GCF_006518215.1 Myxococcus sp. AB025B | reverse complement strand
GCGTGGGACCGGAAACAGGGAGACCTGTCGCGGCTCGTCGCGCAGGCGGTGGAGGGGGCGCGCGCGGAAGCCGAGCGACGCGGGTTGCTGATTCGCGCGGAGGTGTCGGCGCCAGCCGAGGCCCTCTTCGACGCGGGGAGCCTGCGGCAGGCGGTGGACAATGTCTTGTCGAACGCGATGAAGTTCTCGCCCGCGGGCAGTGAGATTCAAGTGCGGCTCGTTCGCGAGGGGGAGCGTTATCAAGTCCGGGTCGCGGATGCCGGGCCGGGGATTCCGCTGGCGGAGCACCAGGCCGTGTTCGAGCCATTCCACCGGTTGGCTGGAACGGCGCACACGCCGGGCACCGGACTGGGGCTGTCCATCGTCCGCGAGGTGGCGGAGCAACATGGTGGCCGGGCCTATGTCGCTCCGGAGCCGCGTCGTTTCGGAACCGAGGTGGTCATCGAGCTGCCGAGGGACGCGTCGGAGGAGCGGGTCCGCGCGCGCTGAGCCGCGGCGGCGTCAGAGGCAGCGGATGCGACCGGTGGGGCGTCGTCACGGCGACAAGGGGAGCCACTCCGACGCGGGCACGAGTCGACCCGTGCCCGATTCCAGCGCGGCGAGCTGTCCTCCCTGCACCCCCACGCGGCGGTTGACGCCGAAGGTGAGCGGCGGCGAGACGCCTGTATCGAAATCCCGCAGGGATTCGAGCTGGAGCATCAAGCTCGCGCGGGTGACCTCCGCGCCCGTGCGCGTGAGTGCCTCCACGAGCACTCGCGCCGCCGCGTAGGCTCCGAGCTGGAAGGCGGCGTGGCCTTGCTCGAGGCCATGACGCGCCATGAACTCGGAGAAGGCCTCCAGCCTGGGCGCGCGCTCACCCAGGCCCACGGGCGAGAGGAACCGGAGCTGCAACGAGGTCGCCCCGACGACCTCCGGCCGCGCGAGGCGGGCTGGCGCCAGCACCAGGACCGACGGGGCTCGAGCCTCCAACCATCGGAGCAGTGGAGCGAGCTCCTCGGGTGCTCCCGCATAGAGCACCGCGACGGGGGGCCTCGCTGGCCATTCGTCCGGGAGTCCTCGAGGCAGGACGAGCTCCGTGATGGACGGCAGCGCCCGGCGCGTCATCTCGTCCTTCACGGCGCGGGTCCACTCCGCGCCCACGTCATCTCCCGAGTGCGCCACGACGAGTGAAGCACGCCGCAAACGAGGCTCCTGGCTGTTCGCGAGCCACTGCACCGCGAGCCGCGCCAGCGAGGGCTCATCCGGGTAGAGGAAGAACACGGGGCTGTCCACGTCGGAGGTTCCGCCACGCAAGGCCAGCGGCAACACGAGCGGAACCCCCTCCCGCGTGAGCCTCGCATCAGAGGCTCGAGGTCCTCGACGCAGGCTTCCCACCAGCGCGAGCACGCCACGCTCCAGGAGGCGCTCCGTGGCATCCGCCTGCAGCGAGGGGACCTGTGCCGCGTCATCCTCCACCACCAGCTCCAGACGCCTGCGGAACAGGCCGCCCCGCGCGTTCACGTCGTCGAACACCGCGCGCAGGACCGCGGCGGCCTCCCGACCCGCGGGCCCCAGGCTCCCCGTGAGCGGCAGCGCCGCGCCCACCGTGAGCGTCGTGGGGCTCACTCCCGGGTCGGGGCGTTCACCCAGCTCACCCAGGTACGCCAGCAGCTCCCGGCGAGAGAGGTCGTCCAGCTCGTAACGAGGCATCGCCACGCTCAGCGTCCGGCCGCTCGCGGAGCGGCCCTCGGTGATGGCGCGCAGCAGCGTGTCGCGCGTGTAGGCCGGCCGCGACCTGTCCTCCAGTTCGCCCACGGCGCGGGGGCGTGAGTGGAAGAGCGCGCCCGGCGTGATGTCGGGCACCTCCACGCCGCCCTCGGCGCTCCCGCGTCCCGCGGGGCCGTGGCATCGCGCGCATGCGGCCACCTCGCCGCCGAGCTCCACGCGCTCGGGCGCGAGCAAGCCCACCAGCGGCATGCCACGCACACTCTGCCCTCGCTGGAACAGCATGCGTCCACGCCGGGCATGCTCGGGATCCTCGGGCGTCGAGGCCGACTTGCAACCGAACCACACCGAAGCGAGCACCATCAGGAGGACGTGGTGCTGGCGCGCATTCACGGACAGGCCTCCGAGACCGCGCATGGGACTACCTCGGCGCATTCAGGTTCTCGACGGCGTGGACGATGTTCTCCACCTGCGCCATCGCCGGGGATTTCACCCACACGCCCGTGGCCGCGTCTCCGATGAGCAGCGTGGTGTTGTGTGCATCCGGGTCATCCACGTAGCCACCCAGCTTCTTCAGCACGAGCGTGATGTTCTCTCGCGCCCCCGTGAGGAAGTACCAACCGGGCTTCACCCCGAGCTTCTTCGTGAAGGCCCCCAGGCTCTTCGGTGTGTCGTTCGCCGGGTCCACCGAGAGGGTGATCATCGTGATGTCCCGCCCGACGCGCTCACCGAGCCGCTGTTGGACCTGGGTCAGGTGCTTCGTGATGGGCGAGCACGCGCCCTTGCAGGACGTGAAGGCGAAGTTGATGAGCACCTTCCTGCCTCGCACCAGGTCCTCGTAGAAGCGGTGCGTGCGGCCGTCCTGGTCCACCAGTTCCGTGTTCGTGAAGTACTTCGCCGCAGCCTCGTCCTGCGCGCGCGCATCGTCCTGGGGCGCGGCACCGCGCAGCTCGGACGGCCCCGCCGAAGCGGCCTGCACCTCACGAATCGCGGCGAGCAACGCGCTCGGAGCGCCCAGCCCATCCACCCGTGTCCACGTGTTGGAGACTGCATTGCCCACCAGCACGGTGGGACGGTGGGCCTCCCTGTCCGGCACATAGCCCCCCAATGCGACCAGCGCCTGCTTCACCTTCGCGGGGTCTCCCGTGAGGAAGGACCAACCCGGACGAGGCTGGAAGGGCGCCGCGAAGCGCGCGAGGCGCTCGGGCGTGTCGTTGGCCACGTCCAAGGTGATCGAGATGAAGCGCACCGGACTGTCCGGCCCCAGCTCCTTCTGGACGCGCGCGACGGTGGCCGTCATCGGCGAGCAGATGGTCTTGCAGCGCGTGAAGATGAAGTTGATCGCCACCGCGTGGCCACGGACCAGGTCCGACCACAGCTTCACCGGGCGGCCCGTCTGGTCCACCAGCTCCACGTCGGGAACCTCGATGCGCAACGAGGCGGAGTCCCTGGGCGGCGTGGGCACCGCCACGTCCTCGGCCCCGGCGAGGGCGCTCCACAGGGTGAGCAGCACGAACAGCGAGCGCATGGACACAGTCATCGTGCGACCTCGGAGAGGGAAGCGCGCGTCGGAGCCGAAGCCTCGACGACGCCGAAGGTGAAGTGCGGCAGGCGACCCAGGTCGATGTTCCGGCTCTCCACGCCCACCACCAGCTTGTACTGGCCCGGAGAGGGCGGGGCGAAGTCCACCTCGAGGTCTCCGTCGTCGGTGAGGCGAGGCTCGGTGCGCCACTGCCACGTCCCGGGCGTCTTGAACATCAACACCCGGACCTCCTCGGGCCCCACCGGACGCGGGTCCATGCCCGGCGTGGGCTCCAGTCGGAAGCGCAAGGGCGTGGAGGTCCCCGCGGTGAAGTGCCGGGCCGGGTCGAACCGCGGCGTGAGCTTCAGGGGGAGCTTCTTCGCGAGCGCCGCGTCCTCGGGCACGCCTCCCACCTTCCACGCCATGCAGACGATGGTGCGTGGATTGTCCAGCAGGAAGGCCACGTCGTAGGTGCCGTTCTCGCGCACCGTGGCGGTGGCCGTGTACGTCCCGGCCTCCACCTCGCGCAGGGAGCGGTCCAGCACCAGCACGGCCCGAGGCTCGCGGCCGTAGTTCAGGTGCGTCCCGCGCGGCGCCATCATGCCCTCCTGGTAGAGGAACAGCGCCCGGTCCGCCGCGCCCGCGACGATGACCCCATTGCCCTCCGGGAGCGCGGCGATGGGGTCGGAGCGTCCCAGCCCACGCGCATCCGCCGGCGCCAGCTGCCCCATGGTGACGTTCACCACGGACGGAGTGCTCGCGCCGCCCAGGGTGCTCAGGTCCACCAGCGACACGCGCCCGCTGGTGGTGTTGCGCACGTAGGCGAACGCATCGGTGAACACGACGGAGTCCGGCCCGGCGAAGCCGTGGAGCGAGTGCGCTACCTGGCTGGTCGCCGCGTCGATGATGTCCACGCTGCCCGCGTCCGGGTGGAGCAGGAAGGCCCAGCGCCCCGTGCGGTCGAGCCTCAGCGCCCCCAGCCCCGGCTTCACCGCGATGCGGCGGGACACTTCACGCCGCCCCGCGTCCAATACGAGCACTTCGCTGGTGCGCGGCTGCGCGACGAAGACCGCGCGAGCCACGGCGCTCCACGCGACGTCACCCGCGCCGACGCCCACGCTCACGGTGCCCAGCACCTCGCGGGACGCGACATCCACCGCCGTCAGCGCGTCCGCCTCCGTGCTGGTGAGCCACGCGGTGCGACCCTCGTCGGAGAAGGTCACCTCGTGGCGCCCCGCGCCCACCTCCAGCGCCGCCAGCTCCGTGTGCGCCGTGGTGTCGAGGATGCTCACCGTGCCGTCCCCGTCATTGCTCACCCAGGCCGTGCGGCCGTCGGGCGCCACCACGATGCGCCCGGGGCGCTGACCGACGCGAATCGTGCGCGTCGTGAGGAAGCGCCGCAGGTCCACCACGGACACGCTGTCGCCACTGGTCACCGTCGCGTACAGCGCGGAGCGGTCCTTCAGGAGCGCCCAGTCCGCCACCTCGCCGCCCAGGGAGACCAGGCTGTGCAGCTTGGTGCGCTCGAAGGCGAGCTGCGGGTTGATGACCGACACCGTCTGGTCATGGTTCAGCGTGAGGAACCAATAGGCGTTCAGGTCCACCTCCGCCTTCGTGGAGAGCAGTCCCCCCAGATAGGACTTCACGCGCTCCTTGCAGGCCGCGTCGTCCGGAGCCTCGGCGCCCGGGGCGCGAGGCGCCATCCAGCCCAGCACGCGCCGTCCCTGGAGGGGCGCGCCGGTCTTCGCGTCCGCGAGCATGAAGCGCGCGGTGCCCTGCAGCGCGGACCCGGCGGCGGCCTCGCGGGGGCGCGCCTTGAGCGCGAGGTCGAAGGACACGCGGACACCCTCGCGCTCCGCGAAGACCGGGGCCGCGGGCAGCGGAGGAGGTGGGTCTTCGAGAGGTGGCGACGCGTCCGGGCGCAGGGCGCCGTGCACGGTGGCGAGGGCGCCCGCGAACAGCACACCCGAGACGAGGAGGACGAGGCTCTTGCGCATCATGAGGAGGGTGCTTCGAGACGACGAGAGGACGGGGCGGCGCGGCGCAGACTCGCGCCACGCCGCCCGAGGGTTGCCACACGCGCGCTACTCCACCCGGAGCACGCCCCACAGACCGCCGCCGCTCCACAGGAAGCTGGAGTGGTCGCGGTACAGGTAGTCACCCGAGGACTGGGTGATGCCCCCGGCGCCGTACTCGGGAATCATCGTGTACGACTGCATCACCGACGCGCCGCCCTGCGTGGAGATGATGGGCGACGAGGCGTTGGGCCCCATCACCCGCGACTGGCTGCCCGCGCGCCAGGGGTTGCGGCGCCACTCCGCGCCGTGCACGGAGAGCGCGTGCTGACGCGAGTGTCCTGACGGGTGACCGAAGCGCCAGCGCAGCGGGTCTCCCGGCTTCGCCCGGAACAGCGGCGTGGCCGGGTCCTGGTGCACGCTGGAGGCGAGGATGTGGTGCAGGTCGAAGTCGTTGATGGCCTCGGGGCTCGTCTGCGGCGGCACGCCCAGCCGAGCCCACAGCGGCTCGGTGCGGTAGTTGAACGCCTTCTGCCCGGTGTCCTGCGAGTCGTCGATGCCCGCGGTGTTGCGCAGCGCGGTGCCGCTCTCCAGCCCGTCCGTGTCCCAGAAGGTGGAGTCGTCGCTGTGCAGGCCCAGGTCATCCTGGAGGAGGGCGACCAGCTCGCGGAACGTCTCCTGCGTGCCGTCCGGCAGGGTGTGCGAGACATAGGCCTGGGCCTCGGTGCCCGGGTCCGTCATCCAGTACGCGTTCGTCGGCTCGATGATGAGCGCGCCGATGGCGCCGTGCATGCCGTGGTTCACCACGTCCGCCATGTTGCGCAGGTTGACGATGCCCAGCTCCATGGGCGTGCGGCGCCCCCAGGGGAACGGAATCCCGAAGGGCGAGCTCTTGAACTCGCCCGCGAACCACCGGTACGTGCGCACCCCGCCGGGCGGCACCGTCTGCACCGCGTTGAGGCCCACGTTGGCGCCGTCATCCACGTTCACGTCGTAGTTGACGAGCTGCGGATGCAGCGACACGTGGTTCGACATCCGCACCTGGTTCACGTTGAAGTAGGGCGTGATGGCGGCGTGGTGCGCCCAGGTGTTCAGCTTCGTCAGCGGGCTCGACGGCAACCGGTTGGTCAGCACCACCTGGACGCACTCGCCCGCGCGGGCGCGGAGGATGAGCGGCTCGGGCTTGCGACTGCCGTTCTTCAGCGCGGGCAGGTGGGCGTCCTGCGCGAAGATGATGGCGTCCGGGTCGTAGATCTTGTGCGCGTCGTTGTAGACGAGCCGCTTGCCGTACAGCCACGTCTTCGCGTCGATGGCGGACACCCGGTACAGCCGCACCGGCGCACCCACGGGGCACGAGTCCGTCTTGACGGGCTTGATGCCGAACCAGCCCAGCTCCTCGTATTTGAGCACCAGGTCCTTGTCGACGCGCATCATCCCGTCGCGGTCCGCCATGACGTGCTCGACCAGGCGCGGCTTCACCGGTTTGCCCTCCTCGTCCACTTCGTAGGAGTCCTGGACGGAGTCGCGCTCCTTCTCCGGGTCCATCACCTCCAGGCCCGCCTCCTCGGGCAGGTCCAGCAGCTCCATGGGCGGATACGCCTGCGCCTGGGGCTCCGCGGCGCCTCGCGGGGTGAAGACCTGCAGCTTCGGGTTCTCGTCCGCCGCGAGCATCGCCACGTCCGCCAGCGAGCGCAGGCCGCGCTGCCGGTGCTTGTACGTGCGCAGGATGCCCCAGAGGCCGTTCCACAGGTCACCCGTGGACGCGCTCATGTACATGTAGTCCGCCGTCTCGTACGGACCGATGATCTGCGGCAGGCCTCCGGTCAGGTTGAACTCGAAGTGCTCGGAGATGCCGATGGCCTGCGCGTTGTAGTAGCCGCTGTCCGGGTCATACATCTCCTTGAGCCACTTGTTGCCGTGCAGCGTGAAGGAGTGCTGCTCCTCCTGGGCGCCCTGGATGAGGCGGATGCGGATGTTGTCGCCCGGGTAGCCCGCCATCACCGGCGTGTACGGGTCGCCGTGGATGTCCGAGCGGAACACGTTCGCCATGTCGCCCCGCGCGCCGAGCCGCTGCACGCGGCCGCTGCAGGAGGACCGGCTGCTGATGCGCAGGGGGATGGGCTCGTTGTGGTAGTTGATGGTCATCCCGCCCGGGTCCGCCGCGCTGATGGCCTCCGGCATGGGCACCGACTCGAAGTCCACGGCCCACGGCAGCTTCGTCTCCTTGTAGTTGGGCGGGTTCACCGGCTGCCCGCACTCGTCGTACAGCGGCACGTAGTCCGCGAAGGCCAGCCCGAACTCCCGGAAGCTGTCGGCGGGGTTGGCGGTGAGGACGTCCGCGCGCCAGCTCGTCGGTCCGCCGTCCGCCACGCGCGAGCCGAAGTAGACGCCCGTGCGAGGGTCCCTCCACTTGGAGCCCTCCGGCTCGACGATGAGCGCGCCGTAGAAGCCGTGCTGCTGATGGGACGACGGGCCGAAGTGGTCGTGCGTGAAGACCGTCTCCAGCGGGTGCTTGCGGCCGGTGTTGCTGGGCAGCGGGTCCGCCCACCAGCGCTGCACGGTGGTCTGCGCGGTGCCCGGCGCGCGAGGGATGCGCGGGTGGGTGGCCGGCGCGCTCAAGTACACGCGCGGGCCCGACTCGCCCACGGTGCCGTCCGCCGCGAACGCGCCGCCCGCCGCGTTGGCCAGGTGGATGCGGTGCGCCACCGTGTCGGAGGACAGCGTGCCGTCCTCGTAGTTCCAGCCGTTGCCAGCGCCATCCGCCGCCATCACGTCGAACTTCACCAGGTGGATGTGCTGACCGATGATGTCCGTGGGCGTGTAGATCTGGAAGTCGTCCGGGTTGAGGTGCGCGGGGATGATGTTGGTGGCGTAGAAGTTGATGCACTCGCCGGACGCGGCCCGGAAGAAGAAGGGCTCTGGCGGGCGCTTGCCGTCCTGGGTGGCGGGCACGTCCTCGTTGAGCACCATCAGCCGCGCCTGCGGGTCATGCCACCCGGCGCGGTTCACCCGCTGCATGGCCACCTGGAGATACGTCGCGCGGTAGTTGCGCTGCGTCGTGCGCTCGGGGCACGGGTCCGCGAACGGCGCGCCGGCCACGGGCTTGCGGCCGTTGACCAGGAACCGCCCGGTGCCTCCCAGCGCGGTGTAGCCGGGGTAGTACCGCGCCAGCTCCGCGAAGGCGGGGTCCGCGTGGAGCGGCGCCATCGTGGGCGCCACGGCGCCGGCGCTGCTGGGGAACTCGCCCGCGTGGAACGCCATGGCGGCCTTCTCCGTGGGCGTGCCGTCGTGGGGCAGCAGCTTGATGTTGAGCGCGGTCGGGTCCACGTCGAAGCGCCCCGAGTTGCCGTAGGCCACCGGGCCCACCGCGTTGGTGACGATGTGCCGCGGCAGGCCGCCGTCGTACTCCAGGTCCAGCGGCGCCTGTGGCGCGCGTCGGCCCGGCAGGCCGGCGATGTAGAAGGGGAAGCCCGGGAACGCGGGCCGTGACATGGGGCCCGAGGGCGTGGTCACCGTCGTGGCGACGTACGTGGGCATGGGCGGCATGGCCCGCTGGGGGATGGGGATGACGGCGGGGTTGGGCGTGCCACCGGAGATCTCCGGGTCCGGCAGGCGGCGGTCCTTGGTGCCGGCCTCGAACACGTCGTGCACGCGCCACAGCGCCCACATGCCCTGCGCGAAGTGCGGGTAGAGGTGGCAGTGGTGGATGGAGTCGCCCGCGGTGAAGTTGCGGTTGCCCGAGCCCCCGAAGTTGATGTCGTAGGTGAAGGCGGAGCCGGGGCCCACCGTCTGCGAGTCCAGGTAGTTGGAGTCCTCGACGCCGGGGGAGTACTTCCACTGGTGCGCGTGCAGGTGGAAGACGTGCGTCTCCGCGGGGCCCGCGTGGATGTTGCGGATGCGCACCGGGTCGCCCAGGTAGCTGTGGTGCACGTTGGACGGGTCATCCGGGTAGAGCGCGCTCACGGCCTTGCCGCTGGCGTCCTTCTCCACGTTCATCGCCGGGTCGCCGTTGGCCCACGACTCGAGGAAGAACTCCTCGTACTCGCAGGTGACGCAGTCCTTGGTGGGGCCGATCTTCGCGCGGTTGGCGAGCAGCTCCGCGCCCAGGCCCGCCACGCCGTAGTTGACGCCGAAGCCGTCGCGGACGCTGTGGAAGGTGGGGTTCCACTCCAGCTCGTCGAACGCCTGCACCGCCTTGATCTCATCGTGGTAGATGGCGGTGAGCTCGCGGAAGTGGCCCTGGTCGATGGACGAGCGGGTGCCCATCACGGTCTTGGTGTAGCCGGTGATGATGGCCTCCAGGTCGCCGTGGCGGATCTTGTGGTTGGCGTCGAGGATGGCCAGGTGCGGGCGCCCGGTGTCGTCCAGCTTCGCGTAGTCGATGAGGGGCGTGCCGTCCGGGTTGAGGCCGGTGGTGACGGACTTGAGCACCGAAGCGCTCACCTTGGAGCGGTACCAGACGCTCCCGGAAGGCTCGACGTTGATGGCGCCGAAGAGGCCCTGCGCGGTGGAGCCGCCGTCGCCCTCGCCGCCGAACGAGGCGCCCATGCTGTGGAAGAAGAAGACGCCCTCGTGGTCGGCATACCAGTGGTAGTCCGTCTGTCCGCCGGAGGGGACCAGGCTGCTGGTGTTCCGGCCCACCCAGGCCCCGTCGGAGTCGATGCTCCAGTACTGCAGGCCCTGGATGTGGAGCGAGGCGTGGCGCGTAGCGGGGGAGTTGTCGCGGTGGTCGTTCTCCGCCTCCTGCTCCTGACCCCACCCGAACCACCGGCCCCCCACGGCCTTGTTCTGCACCAGGGACTCGACCGGGTCATAGGTGGGCGTCCACACCCATGTGGGCAGCACCTTGCGCAGGAAGGAGAGGGTGGTGGAGCCCCCCGCCTTGCTCACGCCGGGTTGGGATTCGTTCGCGCTCGGGATGGCGGCGCGCGTGGGCGCCAGCCAGTTGAAGAACTTCACGTGGAGGCAGTCCCCCACGTTCGCGCGCAAGGTGAGGGGACGAGGCCGCTTGCTCGTCTTGAGGCGCGTGTTGCCGGGCCCCAGGGGCTTGCTCGGGCTGATGGGCTCCACGTCCTCGAGCAGCGCGTAGATCATCCCCGTGGGGTTGAACGAGCCCAGCCGGTTGTACGTGTACACCTGGTCCAGCGCGACGACGTCCGCGTGGACCGTGCGCGCGCAGCGGGGCGCCGCGACCTTCTGGGGCGCGGGCTTCACCTGCCTCGTCTGCGCCTCCGCCATGGGCTGGGGCCCCGGCGCTCCGACGGCCGTGGCGGAAGGGGCGCCGTCGGGCTGGCAGGACAGGGTGAGGAAGGTGGTCGCCGCCAGGAGGAGCCGCCGTCGCCTGTGCTCCACCGGACCTCCGGGAGGTGCTCCACCCGGGTGTTGTCGTTTCTCGCTCGAAGACACACTTCCCCCAGTATCGGCCCCGTCGGGGCGATTCTCTGTTTAAGCCGTCAAGTGTGACGATTCTGTTTCTGAGAGACTTCTCACAAACCCAGACGGTGTCTGTGTCTGCGATGTCTCACTATGGGTGCTGGCCGCCGGAAGTAAACGCAGCGTGTAACCCCCCGGACTCGTGGCACTTCTCGGGCGCTCCAGGAGGTTGTCTGAGAAGTTTCAAAGGAACAGGGAGTGCGGGGTTGTCTTGGGTGTCCAGGCAATTGTTTGAATTGCCTGAATTTCCCTGGGGTGAAACCCACCCAGTGGGTGGCGATTTGCTACGTCGATGTTGGAATTTTGCCAGCTCGAAGGAGGAGCGACGGTTGTAGGCTGCAGGCCCCCCCGCAGGTCACACCAACTTCGGAGTCTCTCCTTCATGTCTTTCCGCCAATTGCTGGCGCCGCTCACGGCGCTACTCCTGGTCGTCACCGCCTGCGGCGATGATGATCCTCCCGGTCCTGTTTGTGGCAACGGTGTCGTCGAGCGCGGCGAAACCTGTGACGACGGAAACACCACCAACGGCGATGGGTGTGAGAGCTCATGTCAGCCGACGCCGAAGCCGGATGCCGGTCCGGGTGGAGGCGACGGCGGCCCGGGCGAGCCCGACGCGGGCCCCGGTGAGACGGACGGCGGCCCGGGCGAGCCCGACGCGGGGCCGGGTGAGCCGGACGGCGGCTCGGGGACTCCCGACTCAGGCCCCGGTGAGACGGACGGCGGCTCTGGCACCCCTGATTCGGGTCCGGGCGAGACGGACGGCGGCTCTGGCACCCCTGATTCGGGTCCGGGCGAGACGGACGGCGGCTCTGGCACCCCTGATTCGGGTCCCGGCGAGACGGACGGCGGCTCTGGCACCCCTGATTCGGGTCCCGGCGAGACGGACGGCGGCTCTGGCACCCCTGATTCGGGTCCGGGCGAGACGGACGGCGGCTCGGTCGAGCCCGACGCGGGTCCGGGTGAGACGGATGGCGGCTCGGGGACTCCCGACGCCGGCCCGGGCGAGCCCGACGCGGGTCCGGGGGGCGGCACCGTCGTGATGTGCCCGGCGGCGAACCTGCCTCCTCCGACGACGGGGAGCTGCACGGTGACGTCGGGTAGCGCGGCGAAGCTGTTCACCGGCATCGTGCTCGCGCCCGACAAGGTCTATCACGGGGGCCAGGTGCTCGTGGACTCCGCGGGTGTCATCCAGTGCGTGAGCTGTGATTGCTCGCAGGCGGCGGGCGCGGCCTCGGCCACGCAGGTGACGTGCCCCCAGGCGGTGGTGTCGCCGGGTCTCATCAACGCGCACGACCACATCACCTTCCAGAAGGCGCCCTTCGCCCGGACGGATGAGAAGTACGAGCACCGCCACGACTGGCGCCAGGGCAACAACCAGCACACGCGCCTGCCCGCGGGCAACACGGTGGGCGCTGACGGCATCCGCTGGGCGGAGCTGCGCCAGGTCATCGCGGGCACCACGTCCATCGCCGGCTCCGGCGGCGCGAAGGGCCTCTTGCGCAACCTGGACGCGCCGAACACGTCCGACACGGGCACCAACCAGGAAGGCCTGGGGGCGGGCTCCGGCGCGGAGTATCAGACGTTCCCCCTGGGTGACTCGGATGGTCGCGAGCGCGCGAGCGGTTGTGACTACGCGCGTGTCGACTCGCCGTCGGTCATCCCGGCCGCCTCGGCCTACCTGCCGCACATCGCCGAGGGCATCGAGACGAGCGCTCGCAACGAGTTCCTCTGCCTCTCCGGTCAGCAGTCCGGTGGCCAGAACATCCTGAGCTCCCGCACCGCGCTGGTCCACGGCATCGGCCTGAGCGCCAGCGACATCCGGATGATGGCCACCTCGAGCACCAGCCTGGTCTGGTCGCCGCGCTCCAACATCGGCCTGTATGGCGATACCGCGGCCATCCCGCTCTACAAGTACCTGGGCGTCAACATGACGCTGGGCACCGACTGGCTGCAGTCCGGCTCCATGAACATCCTGCGCGAGCTGCGCTGCGCGGACGACCTGGACACCGACTACTTCAATGACTCGCTCAGCGACGCGGAGACGTGGGCGCTGGTGACGGGCAACGCGGCGCACGCCTTCCAGGCGACGAACACCGGCGCGCTGGTGCCGGGCAAGGTGGCGGACGTGGCCATCTTCCGGCTCAACGGCCACCAGGCCTCTCCGCACCGCGCCGTCATCCGGGCGGAGCCCGCGGACGTGGTGCTGACGATGCGCGGCGGCAAGGCGCTCTACGGCGAGACCTCCGTCATCTCCGCCCTGAGCGGCGCGGGCTGTGACACGCTGGATGTCTGCGGCGTCGAGCGCTCGGTGTGCCTCCAGACTGAAATCAGCATGTCGCTGTCCACGCTCCAGTCGCGCAACTCCGGCGCCTACCCGCTGTTCGCGTGCGGCGTGCCGACGGATGAGCCGACGTGCGAGCCGTCCCGCACCTCCACCAACGCGCGCTGGCCGGCCTCCGTGTCGGGCTCCACCGTGTACTCCGGTGGCCTGTCGGGCGCGGACGTCGATGGCGACGGCATCCCCGACGAGGTGGACAACTGCCCCGGCGTGTTCAACCCGGTGCGCCCGATGGACCAGGGCGTGCAGCCCGACGTCGACGGCGACGGCGTGGGTGACGCGTGCGACGTGTGCCCGTTCGCGCCCGGCACCACCGAGTGCACCCGCCCCGACCCGAACGACACCGACGGTGACGGCGTCCCGAACGCCTCGGACAACTGCCCCAACACCCACAACCCGGACCAGGCGGACTCGGATGGCGACGGCAAGGGCGACGCGTGCGACCTCTGCCCGACGCCCAACCCGGGTGATGCGGCCTGCTCGCTGTCCATCTACACGGTGAAGCAGCCGGGGCCCGGTGGAACGTCTCCGTGGCTGGGCCAGCGCGTGTTCATCTCCAACGCCACCGTCACCGGCGTGGGCGCGACGGGCTTCTTCGTGCAGGTCAACCCGTTGGATCAGGGCTACCAGGGGCCGGACTACTCCGGCGCCTTCGTCTTCACCCGCACGGCGCCGCCGAGCACCGTGATGGCCGGCTCGCGTGTGAACGTCGACGCGACGGTGGCCAACTACTTCGGTCAGCTCCAGCTCGCCTCGCCCGCCGTGGAGGTGGTCTCCCAGGGCAGCACGCTGCCTCCTCCGCAGGTGGTGACGCCCGCCGAGGTGGCCACGGGGGGCTCGCGCGCCACGCCGCTGGAGGGCGTGCTGGTGCGCGTGTCGCAGGTGCAGGTGACCAACACCGCGCCCGCCCCGGGTGGTGGCGACTCCGCGCCCACCGGTGAGTTCGAGGTGGACGGCACGCTGCGCATCAACGACTACCTGTTCTCGTTCCCGCTGCCGGCGCTGGGAGACCGCTACTTCTCCATCACCGGCGTGCTGGAGCTGCGCAACGACCACTCGAAGATCGAGCCGCGCTCCGCCGCGGACCTCGTGCCCGCGAGCGCGGGTGAGGTGTCGCTGGCGTCGCTGGCGCCCACGGGCGTCTTCGTGCGCTCGGGCGTCAACGGCCCCACGTTCCCGGAGCCGCTGACGGTGACGCTCACCGGACCGGTCACGGTGGACACGGTGGTGACGGTGGCGTCGTCCAGCCCCGCCGTCTCCGTGGTGGGGGGCCAGGTGGTGATCCCCGCGGGCGAGCGCTCCGCGGTGGTGCTCCTGAACACCGACTCCGCGCTGGACCCGGACGCGAAGAAGGCCACCCTCACGGCCACGCTGGGCGCGGTGTCCCGCGACGCCACGGTGACGGTGCTGGCGGTGGACCAGCCGGCGGCGCTGGAGCAGCTGTCTCCCGAGCTCGTCGTGGTGACGGGCGGCGGGACGGCCACGCTCACGGTGACGCTGGATGTGCCTCCGTCGGTGGACACGGTGGTGAGCCTGTCCGTGCAGCCGGCCAGCCTGGGCGCGGTGCCGGCCCAGGTGGTGGTGCGCGCCGACACGCTGTCCGCGAAGTTCGACTTCACGGCGGCCAACGTCAGCGGCGAGGGCCAGGTGGTGGCGAGCCTGGGCGGCGACTCGGTGTCCGCGCAGCTGCGCGTCACCGAGCAGCCCGCGGGCGCCAACCACGTGGTCATCAGCGAGGCGGCGCCGGCGGGCCCGGGCGGCGCGAACGACGAGTTCGTCGAGCTGTTCAACCCGACGACGAGCCCGGTGGACCTGTCCGGCTGGAAGCTCCAGTACAAGAGCGCGACGGGCACCACGTACCTGTCCTTCACGCTGCCCGCGGGGTCGATCATCCAGCCCCGGGGCTTCTTCCTGGTGACGCATCCGGACTACAGCGGCTCCGTCGCGGGTGACGCGAGCTGGGGGCCGACGTTCTCCATGTCCGCCAGCCGCACCGGCGGTGGCAACCTGCGCCTGGGTGGGCCGGGGCTGACCACCAACATGAACGACCCGGCCAAGGTGGACGCCTTCGCCTACGGAACGGGCAATGCCCCCGAGGGCACCGCCTTCCCCACGGTCCCCGCGGAGGCCGGCTCCTTCGAGCGCAAGGCGACCGTCTCCTCGACGGCGGCCACCATGGAGGGCGGCTCGGACGCGGCGGCGGGCAACGGGTATGACTCCGACGACAACGCGTCCGACTTCATCCTCCGGACGCAGCGCCAGCCGCAGAACAGCGCCAGTCCCACGGAGTAGTTGACTCAGGGCCTTCCGGCCCCTACCGGGTCCATCAACCGGTAGGGGCTGGAAAACCCGGCGCGGCCGGGTCATAAGCGTTCCCGTGCGAGTCGTCTCATGGAACGTGAATGGGCTGCGCTCGGCCCATACCAAGGGCTTCCTGCCCTGGCTGTCGGGCGCCCGGGCGCAGGTGGTGGCATTGCAGGAGGTGCGCGCGCGCCCCGAGCAACTGCCGGATGAGGTCCGTGCTCCGGCCCGGTGGAAGACGCACTTCTCGGCCGCGGAGCGCCCTGGCTACAGCGGGGTGGGGCTGTTCTCCCGCGACGAGCCGGACACGGTGGAGACCCGGCTGGGTGTCCCGGAGATGGACGTGGAGGGGCGGCTGCAGCTCGCCCGCTTCGGCAAGCTCACCGTGGCCAACGTGTACTTCCCCAACGGCAACGGGAAGGACCGTGACCTGAGCCGCATCCCGTTCAAGCTCGCCTTCTACCGACGCCTGTTCGACCAGCTGGAGAAGCCGCTGCGCGACGGGGAGCGGCTGCTGGTCGTGGGTGACTTCAACACCGCGCACCAGGACATCGACCTGGCCCGGCCCCGGGAGAACCGCGAGACGAGCGGCTTCCGTCCCGAGGAGCGCGAGGAGCTGGACCGCTGGCTGCGCGCCGGCTGGGTGGACAGCTTCCGACACTTCCACAAGGGCGCTGGCCACTACTCGTGGTGGAGCCAGCGCTTCGGCGTGCGCGAGAAGAACATCGGCTGGCGCATCGACTACGTGCTGGCGTCCCCCGCGGCCATGGCCTTCGTCAAGCGCGCCGCCATCCATCCCGACGTGTCGGGCTCCGACCACTGCCCGGTGAGCGTGGACCTGGACTCCACCGTCCGCTGATCCCCCTCGAGGCTCTCAATGAACGCACTGCTCTCCATCTGGACCTGGGTCGAGATTGGCATCGTCGCGCTGGTCGGCTTCTTCGTTCAGCTCGTCATCGCCGTCTTCACGTTGCCGTTCGACAAGAAGCGCTACGCGGTGGGGCGGTGCTTCCGCATGGTGGGCGTCACCGCCGCGAAGCTGACGCCGTACTGGCGCTTCGGCATCCACGGCCCCGTGCCGGACCAGGTGGCCCCCAACACGGTGGTGGTCAGCAACCACGAGTCCAACGCGGACCCGTTCCTCATCTCCCGCCTGCCGTGGGAGATGAAGTGGCTGGGCAAGGCGAGCCTGTTCAAGGTGCCGGTGGTGGGGTGGATGATGGGCATCGCCGGGGACATCCCCGTGCACCGCGGCGACAAGGAGTCCGCCACGGGCGCCATGGCGCGCTGCAAGCAGTGGATGAGCAAGGGCATGCCGGTGATGATCTTCCCGGAGGGCACCCGCTCGAAGACGGATGAGCTGCTGCCCTTCAAGGACGGCGCCTTCCGCCTGGCCATCGAGCAGCAGGCGGACGTGCTCCCGCTGGCGGTGAGCGGCACGCGCAAGGCGCTGCCCAAGCACTCCTGGCGCTTCTCCACCTCGCGCGGCCTGGTGACGGTGGGCACGCCCATCTCCACCAAGGGCATGACGCTCGATGACGTGGAGAAGCTCAAGACGCTGGTGCGCGAGCAGATCCTCGCCCTGCGCGCCACGCTGCAGCCGCTCACCCAGGACGCCGCGACGCCGGGGACTCCCAGCGCCGCGTAGCGGCTTCGAAGAGGGACGCCGCTCAGGCGTCCGTGACTTCGTTGTCGATGATGTGGCAGCCCGACTCCTCGTCGAGCGCGTCCTCGATGAAGCCGCGCAGCAGGTCCTTCCCGCCGATCTCGAAGGACAGGCTGATGCGGTCGCCCTCGATGTGGACGTCCTTGTCGGTGGTCAGCTTGCCGCCCAGGGCCACGGCGCTGCCCTCGACGCGGGCGTTGCCCTGGAGGCGGACCTCGCCGCCCATGGACACCGCGTCGCCCTTCACCACGGCGCCGGCCTCCACGATGACGCGGCCCCGGATGGCGACCGCGTCGTCGACGGTGGCGCCCTTGCGGATGATGATGTCGCCCTCCACGGCGACCACGTCCTTGGCCTTCTCGCCCGCCTCGATGACCAGGTCCGTGCCCTGCACCACGCGGCTGCCGTCCTTGGCCGTGGTGGCGCAGACGACCTTCACCGGGGAGGTCGACTTCCTGGCCGCGTCATCGCCAGCGAAGGCGGGCAGGGCCAGGGTGGACGCGAGGGCCAGAGTGGAAAGGAAGCGTGAGCGCATGGACGGCTCCTGGGGACGACCGGGTTGAGAGGTCTACGCGGCAGGCCCACACCCATTGCATGGGTTTGTTTCCCTCCCGGGAGGCAGGTCGGGGCGCGTGGCTTGCAGTAGGCTGGGGGGAGGCCCTGGCCCGCACGCCCCGAGGTTTCCCCTGGCCACATCGTCGACGCAGCAAGACACCTCCGCGCATGACCTGACCATCTGGGCCTATGCCTTCGGCTATTTCGCGGCGTATGCCCCGTACAGCGCGCTGACGAAGGCGTTGTCGAGCGGCTCCCTGCCGGGCATGGAGGAGGGCATCGTCGGCTTCACGCTCCTGCCGGTGAGCGCGGCGACGTCGATGGTGGGGATGTTCGTCTTCCTCTCGCTCAAGCGCTGGTGGCGCTTCGCGGCGCACCGCCAGGTGCTGGGCCTGCGGGTGCCCTCGCCGGGGGCGTGGACGTTCCTGTCGGGGATGTGCTCGGCGGCCATCATCGGCACCACGACGCTGGCGTACACGCTGGAGGGCACCTCCATCGTCTTCATGATGCTGCTGATGCGCGGTGGGGTGCTGGTGCTGGCGCCCATCGTGGACGTGCTCAGCCGCCGGCACGTGCGCTGGCCCTCGTGGGTGGCGCTGGGGCTGAGCTTCGCCGCCGTGCTCGTCGCGTCGGGGAAGGACGCGCGCGCCACCCTGACGTGGGTGGCCGCGCTGGACGTCGGCGTGTACCTGCTGAGCTACTTCATCCGCCTGCGCGCGATGAGCCGGCTGGCCAAGTCCGAGGACAAGAGCCTGTCCATCCGCTACTTCGTGGAGGAGCAGATGGTGGCCACGCCCTTCCTGGTTCTGGTGCTCGGGCTGGTGGCGGTGTGGGGCGGCGCGGGGCCCGCGCTGGACATCCGCGAGGGCTTCACCGGCATGTTCGCCCGCGGGCGGCTCCTGGAGGAGATGCTGGTGGGGCTGTTGTCCCAGGGCACCGGCATCTTCGGTGGGCTCATCCTGCTGGACGCGCGGGAGAACGCGTTCTCCGTGCCGGTGAACCGGGCCTCCAGCGTGCTCGCGGGCGTGGTGGCCACGCTGGGGCTGTCGCTGTGGCTGGGGCTGCCGGGCGTGGGGGTGCGCGAGCTTCTGGGCGCGGCGCTGGTCATGGTGGCCATGACGGTGCTGGCGGTGCCCACGGTGCTCGCGGCGCGCCGGCGCGAGGCCGCCCTGAAGGCGGCGCTCGGGCCGTGAGTCCCTGATGCCTACTTCGGGGGGGCCTGCGGGACGTGCAGCGTCAGCACGGGGCAGGGCGCGCGGGAGACCAGCTTCTGCGCCACGCTGCCCAGCAGCATGCGCGACAGCCCCCGTCGGCCGTGGGTGCCCATGACGATGAGGTCGAAGCCCTCCTTCTCCACCAGCTCCAGGATGGTGGAGGCCGCCTCGCCCACGACCACGCGGTGCTTGAGCGGGACGGAGGCCGGCTCCATCTGCCTGAGCAGCGTGGCCAGCTCCTTGCCCGCCGTGTCCAGGGCGACCTGCTCCAGCGAGAGCGGGTTCCACCCGGGGGCGGCGACGAGCAGATCCGGCGCCACGTACTGCGGGGGCTCCCACGCGTGGAGGACCTCCACCGACGCGTTGAAGGGACGGGCGAGCTGGAGGGCGTAGTCGACGATGGCGCGAGAGCCCTCGCTCAGGTCGACGGGGACGAGAATTCGGGATGGCGCTGCCATGGTCGGCTCCTCGCTGAGGTGAAAGGCCCGCTCTTGGGGTGGGGCCGAACGTCCTCAGATGGAAGTTGCGTGCCAGCGCCTGCCCGCCCGTTCGCTGCCGCGACGCGCAAAGCTTGCGGGGAGGCGAGCGCGGTCCGCGATTCGTGCGCAGGATGGCCCCCATGCGACCTCCCATTGATCAGGCCACGGTCCTCATCACCGGCGCGGCCGGGGGTATCGGCCGGGAGCTTGCCCGGCTGTTGTCCCGGCGCGTCCGCACGCTGGTCCTGGTGGACCGCGAGGTGGCGCGGCTGGAGCCGCTGCGCGAGGAGCTGCTCACGCGCTATCCCACCCTGGGCGTCATCCTCCATGCCTGCGACGTGTGCGAGCCGCGCGAGGTCGACGCGATGGTGGCCTCGCTGGAGGCGCAGTTCGTCCGGGTGGACGTGCTGGTGAACACCGCCACGCTGGGCCTGCGGGGGCTCTACGCGGAGGCGCGCTGGGGCGGGCTGGAGGAGCTCCTGCGCTCGAACGTGTGGGTGCCCGCGCTGCTGACGCACCGGCTGCTCGCGCCCATGCTGGAGCGGGGGCGGGGTGGGGTGCTGAACATCGGCTCGGGCGCGGCGCAGCTCATGCTGCCCGGCTCCGCGATGTTCGCCGCCACGCAGCGCTTCCTCGACGGGTTCACCGAGTCGCTCCGGCTGGAGGTGGAGGGGCGCGGCGTGGTCATCACCCGCGTGGCCCCGGGGCCGGTGGGGGACTCGGGCGCCGAGGAGGCGGGGCGCGCGCCCTTCTTCCAGATGTCGCTCGAGCGCTGCGCGCGCGCCGCGCTGGCGGCCTTCGAGCGGGGCGAGGCGCTGGTGTACCCGGGCTGGGGACACCGCTGGGTGATGCGGCTGTTGCCCCTCTTGCCACGAGGGCTCCAGCGGAGCCTGGGGCGGCTGGCGCTGCGCGGTGTCCGCCGCGAGGCCCTGGCCGCGCCCGAGGCCCTGCCCGTGGGGCTCGCGTCGCCCGTGCTGCTGGCGCGCGAGCCCAATCCGGCGTGACGGACTAGAGGCCAATCTCCGCCAGCCGCGCCTTCACGCGGGTGGCCTTCACGCCGGTGTTGGCCGTGCCGCGGCCCTGCGAGTTGCCGCCCAGGCCGATGTGGTGCAGGCCCACCACCTGGTGGGTGGAGGCCGACAGCACTGGCGAGCCCGACGATCCACCCAGCGTGTCCGCGTCGTAGGACAGGTCCGTGGTGGAGTAGTTCGCGTTCTTCACCACGCCCGGCGACAGCTTCTTGTTCGGCACGCAGCCGGGCGACGTGTAGTAGTCGCAGTTCTGGTGCACCACGTAGATGCTCGCGTTGGTGGCGGCGTTGGTGCTGGCCACCGTCAGGAAGCCGTTCGCCACGCCCGGCAGCTGGCCGTTGGTCGCCGTGCAGCGCAGCGCCGTCATGTCGTCGGTGGCCCACGTCTTGATGAACGTGGCGCACGAGTACCAGACGCGGCTGGCCGAGGCGACGCCGTCGATGTAGTTGAACGACGCTCGCGCCCCCACGGCCTCGGACGCGCTGCCCACGCAGTGGTTGTTGGTGATGATGACATCCGATGACACCAGCCACGCGGTGCACCGACTGCCCACCGCGGGGATGGACAGGTAGCCCACGGCCCTGGCGCGGGTGGCCTGCGTGCCCGTCAGCGTGGTGGAGCTCACCCAGTTCACCGAGCCGACGATGACGTTGGATTCCTGCGACTGCAGCGGCTCGGTGCCATCCTGGTCCGGGACATCGGGGGACTGCTCGGTACCGCAGGCCGACAGGGCACCCATCACGAACAACGCACGCAGGCTCTTGGCGAACATCGGGTCTCCTCCACACGCGGGATTGCGCGCGGCGTGCCCAAGGCACTCCCCATGCCAGCGTTCCGCGCGGGACACTTCCACTCGACAGCCCTCGTCGCGCCGGGCCCCGGGTGGTGCGCGCGTGCTCCGCTCCGTCACCGGCGGGTGTAAAGCCCCTTCGCGTCGCCGCCGAGAGTCTTCATGATATTCGTGATTTACAATCAATTCCGGAGATGTCCTGGAATGGGACGCTCCGGGCGCCGGGTGTCGTGGTCCCGGACAGCGGCGGAAAAATCCACGGGCCGCGTTCCGCTCGCTCATTGAAGAGGGGGAACGCGGCCCGGGGGCGCGGTGAGCGGAGCGCGGGCGCCTAGCCGATGATCATGTCCTCGCGCTCCAGGGTGCCCTCGGAGAAGCGGCGCAGGTTGAAGCGGGTGAAGAGCTCGTCGGACTCGCCGGTGCGCATCCACTTCGCCATCCGCTCGGCGACGGCGGGGGCCATCATGAAGCCGTGGCCGACGAAGCCGGACATCTGGAGCAGGTTGTCCAGGCCCGGGGTGCGTCCGAGGATGGGGTTGTTGTCCGGCGTCACGTCGTAGCAGCCGGCCCACTGGCGCAGCACCTTCACGTGGCCCACGTGGGGCAGCTGCTCCATGAGGGCCTGGGCGAAGCGGGACACGAAGCGCAGGGTGCTGCCCATGTTGAGCCCGGCGGGCTCCTTGGGGTCACCCATGCCGCCCACGATTTCGCCGCGCATGGACTGGCTGAAGTACAGGCCCGAGTCGAGCACGGACACGAGCGGCCCAAGGAAGGGCTTGAGGGGCTCGGTGCTGAGGATCTCATGGCGGTGCGGCTCGTTGGGCAGATGCACGCCGACGAGCTTCGCCACCTCGGGGCTCCACGCGCCGGAGGCGAGCACCACGGTGTCACAGGCGATGTCGCCGCGGTCCGTCTTCACCTTGCGGATCTGTCCGCCGCTGACGTCGAAGCCCGTCACCTCCGTGTACGTCTCCACGCGCACGCCCTTCTTGCGGCAGCCCTGCGCGTAGCCCCAGAGGAAGGGCCAGGGGAAGATGACGCCGTCCTCGGGGTTGAAGGACGCGGCCACGCAGCCCTTCATCGTGAGGCCCGGGACGATGTCGCGCGCGGCGTCCGGCGTGACGAGCCGGGTGGGCACGTCGAAGCGGTTGTGCAGCGCCACGTTGCGCTCCAGGCGCCTGGCCACCGCGTCGGTGCGCGCGAGGAACAGGTAGCCGCCCTGGCGCAGCCACACGTTGATGCCCAGCTCCCGGGCGAAGCCCTTCATCAGGTCGATGGAGCGCTTGGCCAGCTCCACCAGCGCCGGGGTGCCCCACTGCATGCGCACGCCGCCGCCGTTGCGGCCAGACGCGCCCGCGCAGAGATAGCCGCGCTCCAGCACCACCACGTCCGTCTCGCCCTCGCGCGCCAGGTTGTAAGCGAGCGCCAGGCCCATGATGCCGCCGCCGATGATGACCACCTTGGCCTTGGCGGGCAGGGGCTCGGTGGGACGCAGGCCCTTGGGGAAGACATCCACCTCCTGGGGCACGCCGCCCACGGGGGGCTGGGACTCGTCCACCGGGGCGCTCGCGAGCAGCCGCAGCTCGGTGGGGTAGAGCGGGGGCCTGGGCGTGAAGGGCACCACCGCGTCGGCCTTGAGCGCCTTCTCCTGCTCCAGGAGCGCGGCCACCGCGGACAGGCAGCTCTTGCCCTGGCAGATGCCCGTGCCGAACCCCGTGTAGCGCTTCACCGACTCCACGTCGCAGTAGCCCCGCGACACCGCGTGCCGCACGTCGTCCGCGGTGACGTCCTCGCAGGAGCAGATCATCGACTTGCTCATGACAGTCCCTCCACCAGCGCCTGGGCCGCGCGGCGGCCCGCCTCGGAGGCCTGCTTCGCGCTGCCTCCGCCCGTCACGTCTCCAGCCACGAACACGTCCGCCGCGTCGGTGCGGCCCTCGGCGCTCGCCTCCACCCGGAACAGTCCGCGCCAGGCCTCGAAGGAGACCTTGGCGCCACCCTGCCGCGCCAGCTCGAAGCTGGGCGTCACCGGCACCGACACCAGCACCGCGTCACAGTCCACCTTGCGCCGTCCCCCCTGGCGCGGCGTGAAGCTGAACGCGCTCACGTGCCGGAGGCCGTGCGCCTTGGGCTCCGAGCCCTCCACCGTCGCCGGGTGCGCTCCCTCGCCCGGCGCGCCCTTCAGGTCGACCACGACGGCGACCTTCACGCCGTGCTCCTCGAGCAGCCGCGCCAGCCCTTGCAGCTCCTGGCCCCAGCCCACCAGCGCCGCGCGCTCCGGCGCCACCGAGTGCCGACGCAACAGCAGGCTGGCCGCGCGGCCCGCGTAGACGCCGGGCAGGTCATTGTTCTCGAAGGGCACCATCGGCGGGTGTCCACCGGGCGTCAGCAGGAAGCGCTCCGCGTAGACCTTGAGCAGCCGCGCCTCGCCGTGCTCCCAGGCGCCCACCGCGAGGTAGCGGCCCTGCTCGTCGTCGTACAGGCCCAGCGCCGTGGCGCGGGTGACGACGCTGTCCCGCGCGAGCGTGGCCACGTCGTCGATGGCGGGCGCGTCCGCCTCCGGGGCGCCGTGCGCCAGCCGACCACCCACATGGGCCTCGCGCTCGAACAGCAGGAAGGGGAGGCCCCGTCCGGTCAGCTCCCGCGCGGCGGCGAGCCCCGCGGCGCCCGCGCCCACCACCGCGACGCGGGTGCGCAGCGTGCGGGACGGCGGCGGCGCGGGGGCGGCGTCCTTGGGCAAGAGGCCCAGGCCCGCCAGCTGCCGGGCCACCTTGGCCATCACCGTCTCCGCGACGGGCACGCCGGCGAACATCTCGTGGTGGTCCAGGCCGTTGGGGAAGAACCAGTCGATGGTCTCGAACACGTCCACCTTCGCGGAGGGGTACGCGTTCTGCCGCTCCAGCTTCATGCCGTCGCGCGCGGGCGTGCGGCACGTGTAGACGTTGGGCAGCCCGTCCACGCGCATCAGGCACTGCGAGCACGCGGCGGCGAAGCAGTAGGGCCCGCGAGGGCGGTGGTACTTCACGGAACGGGCGAGCATGGGCTCGCCCGCGGCGACGAGGGAACATGCCACCGGCTCGCCCTCGATGGCGGGGATGCTCTCGCCCTCGAGGTCCACGGTGATGGCCCTGCCGCGCAACGAGGCATCTGGGAGACGTCGCATGGGTGCCGCGCAAAATGGCGTAACGCCCGCGGGTGGTCAAAGCCTGTCGGCGCATGACGCACCCCGGTCATGAGGCCCAGCCGACAGTCGAGGTGATGGCGCGATGGAACTTCTCTAAGGCTCCCGCAGAACGTCACCGGGGACCGCGACGGGCCGTCTCAGGCCTCGTGGCGATCCCCGGTGGGTGGAGCGGGCGGCCGTGCAGGCCGCGTTCCTTGACGCGCCGGGCAAATCCCGGCGCGGGTGCGTCAGAGCGGCTGCTCCCCGTGGGTGTGGATGGGCTCGGGGATGCCCATGCCGCGCGGCCGGTAGCCGAAGCGGGTCCGGATGACCGCGCCCAGGGCGATGAGCACCACCAGGCAGGAGACGATGGCGCCGAAGACGGGGATGGCCCCCACCACCAGCAACACCAGCAACCCCAGCGCGAGCACCACCGCCTGCGTCTTGCGGCCGCGCATCACCGGCAGCCGCGTGCCCAGCTCGCTCGCCACCGCCGCGAAGCCCAGCGCCGCCGCCAGGGGCGCCGCCATCCACAGCACCAGCGCCGCGGGGATGCCGATGATGGTGATGGCCAGCACCACCGTGAGCGGAATCATCGCCACCACCCCGAGCAGGCCCGTCAGGCCGCTCTGCACCGGCCGCGCGCGGATCTCATCCCCCAGCTGCTTCATCCGCGACGGGAAGAACATCTGGCCCAGGAAGCCCAGCCCGAAGAGCACCGCGAACGTCAGGATGAACCCGGCGAGCCCGCCCCCGTCGTCGTCGTCGCGGTTGCGCCGCCGCTCCTCGCCCTCGTCGCTGGACTCCTGGAGGCCCTTGTTGAGCTCCTTGGCGACCACGCGGCCGATGTTGGCCCCGCCGAAGGTGTTGATGCTGCCCTCCACGTTGGCGCCGTCCTCGCGGTCCACGTTGCCGCCGAAGGAGGACACGTCGCCCTCCACGGAGGCGCCGGGCTTGAGGACCACGTTGCCGCCGAAGGCGTGCGCGTCACCCTCCACGTGGCCATGGACGATGAGGTTGCCGCCGAAGGCCACCGCGTCCTTCTCCACGTTGCCCTTCACCACCAGGTTGCCGCCGTACACCACGGCGCTCTCCACCGTCTGTCCCTCCTTCACCTCCAGGGACTGACCGCGCGCCACCACGTTGCGAGCCCCCGAGCGCCGCGAGCGCTTGAGCTCGTCGCGGGTGCGGTGCATCTGCTCGCGGATCTGCTCGCGCACCTCGCGCATCGTCTCCGCGTCCGTGACGGAGTCCTCGTCGTGCTCCGGGTCCTGCGAGGCGACCGCGGGCGCCGGCTCGGCGAGCCCCTGGGCCGCGGCCTCCTTCTCCGAGGGCGTCATGGGGCGCAGGGTGATGATGGAGCCGTCCTGCTCCATGCGCAGCGAGTAGGCGCGGGACACGGTGCGCAGGGCCTGGTCGGCGGAGATGCCGCGCAGGTGGACCTCCGCGGGGACGTCCAGGTCGCCGGTGACGACCAGGTTGAGGCCGCCCTTGTCGGCGATGGTCTTCAGCGCGTCGCGCAGGCTGCCGCGGAAGGAGACGTCGATGCTCTTCGCGGCGGGCGCGGACTCGGCGGCGCGGGCCGCGGGCGCGGACTCGGCGAGCGCGAGGGGGGCGCCCAGGAGCAACGCGGGGATGAGGAATCGGGAGGAGATCTTCATGGGTCGCTCAGGCTTCGGAGGGGGTGGGGGCGCTGCCCGCGAGCCGCTTGAGACCGGCCAGCGACGTCAGGAGGAGGAACGCGAGGAATGCGGCCACGGCCAGGCCCTCGGTCGACCACAACGCGCGGGCGCCGCTCAGCACGCCCTCGGCCAGGAAGCGCCCCTCCACGAGGAAGGACGCCACGCCCGTGCCCAGCCGGCCGAGCGCCTGGTCGTTCATCACCAGGTAGCCCAGCCCACCGAGCAACGAGGTCAGCAGGATGGCGAGCCCGGACCAGACCTCGCGACGTTGAGGTACGGGCTCCGCCGCCACGCGTGCCATGACGCTGGCGACCAGGGTCGGCGGCGGGAGGGGATCCGCCAGCCGGTACAGGTCGTTCTCCATCAGCCGGTGCTCTTCGAGGACCCCCGCGCAGGCGTCACACTCGGCGGCGTGGTCCAGCGCGGGGCCTTCACCTTCCTCCAGCTCGGCGAAGAGGACCTCGAGGTCGGGGCAGGGGTGCACGCTCATCGGGGGGCCTCCTCCGTGCTCATCTTCTTGCGAAGCTTCTCTCGGGCCCTGAAGAGCCGGGCCATGATGGTGCCAGGGGCGCACCCGAGGATCTGGGCGATCTCCTTCGTCGTGCGCTTCTGGACGTAGTAGAGCGCGAGGACTTCACGATCATCGACGGAGAGCGTGGCCATGGCCTCCTCCAGCGACTGGCGCTCCTCGCGGGCGATGGCGCCCTCCTCCTGGGAGGCCTCGTTGCTGGGGAGCACCTCCTTCATGGGCTCCAGCTCCTCGGTGCGCACCTTGGTGCGGCGCCGGAGCAGGTCCAGGCAGAGGTTGCGGGTGATGGCCAGCACCCAGAGGTCGAACGGGCGCGAGTCGTCGTACCGGTGCAGGTTCTGGTACGCGCGCAGGAGCGCCTCCTGGGACACCTCCGCGGCCTCCGCCTCGCTCTGCAGCAGCCGGAGCGCCAGGCCGTAGACCTGGCGCTGGACGCTGCGCACCAGGGACTCGAAGGCGGACGGGTCTCCGCGGCGGGCCGCCTGCACGTCGGCCTTCCAGGGGAGGGGGACGGCGTCGTCAGCCATCAGCATCCCGATGGCGTGGGCGAGGGTCCCGGGAGCGTCGTCGAGGGCAAGAGCGTTCACACCTGGGTCTACGGTGTGCGCGCTCCCCCATTGCGTCCAGGTGTTTCATCGCCGTTGCAGACTTATTTCTTCCGTGATTTCGAGCGCTTGGCTTCGGTCTCCGCCCGGGCGACCTCGCGGGCGGCCTTGCGCTGGCGCTGTTTTTCACGGAAGCCGAGCGGGGCGGCGGGCTCCTGCTTGGGCTTGGGCTCCGCCTGCTGGGCGAGCGAGCGGCCCCGGGTGGGCGTCTCGGAGTCCTCGGCGGCGCCGCGCCGGCCGGGACGGCTGGGGGCCTCGAGGTCGGCCGTGCCTCGTCGCCCGGGACGGCGGGGGACCTCGACCTCGGCGGCGCCGCGCCGGGTGGGGGCCTCGCCTCGCGTGGGCGCCCGGCGGTCCGAGGCGCGGGGACGCTCCTCGTCGAAGGAGGTCTCGGCGCGGCGGCCTGCGGCGCCACGGGCGGCGGGGGCCCGGCGGCCGGTGCCCCGCTCGTCGCGGACGGGAGGGCCGCGGCGGCTGGAGGGGGCACCCTCGGCCTGCTCCTGCTCGACGAGGTGCGCGCGCTGGGAGGCGCGGATCTCCTCCGCGGTGTCCTCGGCGTACTCGAAGTGGAACAGGCGCTTGACGACGAGCGTGGCGTACGCACCCGGCGGCAGGGTGAAGGCGACGTTGACCTTGATGTTGCCCCGGTTGAGCTCGTCGGGCTGCGTGCGGCCGATGACCAGCTTGTGCGGGAAGGAGAGGACCGGGCGCTCCTCGTGCTTGAAGAAGAGCATGCGCTCGGCCCCGGGGATGACCAGGTCCGACAGCTTCAGCTTCTCGCGGCCGAGCACCCAGCGCACGGCGTCCTCGATCTTCGGATCCATGAAGGTGCTGTTGGGCGCGAGCAGGGGGAAGGTGGCGTCGCGCAGCACGCGCAGCGTCTCCGGGTCCGCGTCCTTGTGGAACAGGAGCGAGCCGGCCTGGTAGCGCATGGGGAACAGCGACTCGCGCGGCAGCAAGAGCTGCAGGTAGCGCCGCACACCCTCGTTCCAGAGGTAGCTCTGGTAGGTGAACAGCTGCATCGCGCGGTAGTCCGCGTCGATCTGCAGGAAGGCGCGGGTGAAGTTCTTGGGTTCCTCGCGCAGCGAGCGCAGGACGCGGTGGTACTTCTTGGTGCCCTCGAAGGGGACGCGCGCGTCCCAGTGGCCCCAGTTGTCGCGCCAGAAGGCCTTCACCTTGGCGTCCTCGGAGCGGTCCAGCTCCGACGGCTTGGCCAGGTAGTTGTGCAGCGCCGCCTCGAAGTCGCCCCGGATGAGGTCCTTGGCGATGAAGCCCTGCCCGTGCTTGAGCGAGCCGAAGCGCTGGCTGTCGAAGTAGTTGATGACGCCCAGGCGGTTCACCTCGGCGGCCGCCACGTTGAGGGGGCCCAGGGACGACTCCTCCAGGGCGCGCACCGTCACGGAGAAGCGGTTGGACGTGATGTTCGCCGAGGACAGGGCCTTGTTCGTCCGGCCCAGGTACTTCAGGCGGAGGTCCGGCTCCTGCATGTCCACGTCGGCGCCGTCCACGGCGATGAGCTGCTCGGTGCGGCCCTGCTTGTCCTTCAGGCCGCAATAGCTGATGGAGCCCGGCTTGAGACCGAACGCGTCCCGCAGGCGTGCCACGGCGTCGAACGTGGACAGCTTCTGCTTGTCCATCAGGTAGACGCGGAAACGCCCGGAGGCGACTTCATCGAAGCGGTAGGATTCCTTGACGCTGAAGTCTTCGGGCTTCTGTTTGATTCGCACGGGCCCCCCTTACCAGTGTGGGCCCTGGGAGAGAAGCGGGGCGGAGGACGGGGGCCCAGGG
>NZ_SRLW01000113.1:0-28850 GCF_006518215.1 Myxococcus sp. AB025B | reverse complement strand
GGGGTGGACCGGTGTATGAAATGGGTGTCGGGTTCCCGCGTTGGGAACAGACAGTGACCGTCCGAGACACCCTGGTGAGCCATCCATGATTCCTGGCGGACCCGCCACCTCCTCGCGCCCGCCCCAGCACGCGATGACGCCCGCGAAAGCGGCCTCACCGTGGAAGCTGCCGGTGGTGCTCCAGCCCCACCAGAACCTCCTGGCCAACTACCTGCTGGGCTCGCTGCTGGCGGGGCCGGGCTTCCCCATCCTCGCGCTCATCCGGTACTTCAAGTACCGCACGCTGCGCTACGAACTGGACGAGGAGGGCATCACCATGCGGTGGGGCATCCTCTTCCGCCGCGAGGTGTCGCTCACGTACGCGCGCATCCAGGACATCCACCTGTCCAGCCACGTGGTGGAGCGCTGGCTGGGGCTCGCGCGCATCCTCATCCAGACGGCCAGCGGCAGCGCCCAGGCGGAGATCACCATCGAGGGCGTGCAGGACTTCGAGGCGATGCGGGACCTGCTCTACTCGAAGATGCGCGGGGCCCGGGACACGAAGGCGGACGCGCGGGTGAAGCCCGCCGCGCTGGTGTCCGGTGAGTCGGAGGCGCTGGCCGCCGCGCTGCGCGAGGTCGCCGCCGAGGTGCGCGCGCTGCGACAGGAGCTGGGCACGCCCGCCGTCACCCCGGGGAAGACAAATGGCTGACGTGCCCCATGCATGGCTGCTGCGCTGGCTGAAGGTGCCCTCCGAGCGCCAGCTCCCCGAGGGCACGGTGCGGGTGTTCAACGCGGCGCCCGCGTACCTGAACTACCGGCGGGTGCTGCTCGCGCTCAAGCAGGTGGGCGTGCTCGCGGGCACGGTGGTGGGCTGGTTGTTCATCAGTCGCTGGGTGCCGATGATGCTCGACTTCCCGTACACCCGGCCGGTCATGTACGCGCTCGAGGCGTTCGTGTGGGTGGGCTACCTGGTGATGTTCCCGGTGAGCTTCTTCGTCATCCGGCTGGACTACGAGCTGCGCTGGTACGCGCTCACGGACCGCAGCCTGCGCGTGCACGAGGGCGTCATGTCGCTGCGCGAGAAGACGATGACGTTCGCCAACATCCAGCAGATCTCCATCCAGCAGAACCCGCTCCAGCGGCTGCTGGGCATCGCGGACGTGAGGGTGGAGACGGCGGGTGGCGGCAGCGGCGCGCGCGGCAACGAGGCGGACCTGGACCCGGCCGAGCACCTGCACGAGGCGCGATTTCGAGGCGTGAGCGACCCCGAGGCGATTCGGGACGCCATCCTGGAGCGCGTGCGGATGCACCGCGACACGGGCCTGGGCGAGCCCTCGGAGCTCATCACGCGGCCCGAGGAGCCCGTCGCCACGACGTCCCCCGTGGCGGCCGCGAAGGAGCTGCTCGCGGAGGTGCGGGAGCTGAGGGGCACGCTCTCCGCGCGCCGCGCGACGTGAGCGTGGGGTCCAGGGAGCAGGTCGCGCCCGCCTCGCGCCGCGCGACGTGAGCGTGGAGTCCGGGGAGCAGGTCGCGCCCGCTCCGGAACGGCGACCCTCCCCGAGGTGACGGAGGCGCGCCGCACGGCGCGCGCGTCGGGCCCGACGTTGGGCCTCCTCGCGGCGAGGTGCTCGCCCTGAGCGGGGTCGAGCTTCTCGCGGCGAGGTGCTCCCGCGGAGCCGGGCCGAGCTCGTGCCGCGCCGCTTGCCCCGCATCAGGATGCGAGACAGGAACCAGGCCTCGTCGCGGCGAGGTGCTCGCCCTGAGCAGGGTCGAGCTTCTCGCGGCGAGGTGCTCCCGCGGAGCCGGGCCGAGCTCGTGCCGCGCCGCTTGCCCCGCATCAGGATGCGAGACAGGAACCAGGCCTCGTCGCGGCGAGGCGCTCGCCCTGAGCAGGGTCGAGCTTCTCGCGGCGAGGTGCTCCCGCGGAGCCGGGCCGAGCTCGTGCCACGCCGCTTGCCCCGCATCAGGATGCGAGACAGGAACCAGGCCTCGTCGCGGCGAGGCGCTCGCCCTGAGCCGGGTCGAGCTTCTCGCGGCGAGGCCCTCCCAAGGAGCCGGGCCGAACTCGTGCCACGTCGCTCGCCCCACACCGGGCGAGAGGCAGGGCCAGGCCTCGTCGCGGCGAGGCTCGTCCCTCGGCCCTGGCGAGCCAGGGGCCAGGCCACTCGCGGCAAGGCTCGTCCCTCGGCCCTGGACATGGAACAGCCCGGTCGACCCACCAGGGGCCGCCGGGCTGTCTTCGTCCATGCGACGCGGGTGATTACGCGTTCGGGCGGACCATCGTCACGTCGAACTGGCGGCCGACCACGTAGCCGTCGCGAGGACCGGGGCGGGTGAGGTTGCCCGTGTTGGGGTCCACGTAGAAGCGGTTGTTCGCGTTGGTGTCCGCGCCGCGGCTCTGGTTGCGGGTCGCCGGGTCGTTGAACGTGTAGTAGGTGCGGCCCTGCGCGTCCGTGCCGCGACCGGTGATGACCACGAAGTGGTCCGTGATGCCGTCCGCGTTGCCGACGTTGCGGCCCGTCCTGTGGTTGACGCCCACGACCACCGGCTTGCCCGCGGCCAGCTGCTGGTCGATGTAGTTGCGCCCGCGCTCCGCCGCCGCGCGGTCCACCGTGATGCCGTTGGGACCCTCGCTGGTGGCGACCTGGATGCGCTGGTCGACGCTCGTCACGTTGGCGCCGGCCTGGCGGGCCATCGCGGTGGCGGCGCGGAAGCACGCCTTGTCACCCGCGCGCTCCACCTGCGAGGCGTCGTACTGGCTGATCCACGGGGTGCGCGTCTGCACCGCGGCCCGGTCCGTGGCCGCCGCGACCTGCGCGGTGTCGCTCATGTCCGTGGGCGTCGCGCCCCCGGTCGTGGTGACGGGGCGCTCCGAGGACGGGCGCGGGCGGGGAATCGGCACGTTGTCCGGCAGCACCGTGTCCGACGTGGGACGCTCGGAGACCGGGCGCGGCTGGGGAATGGGGACGTTGCTCGGCTGGGCCTGGTCGGTGTTGCCGGTGCGGTAGCCGCGCGCGTCGAGCGCCGACACGAGCGCCGTCTCGCGGCGCGTCTGGTCCGCGCGCAGGCGGCTCTCGCTGTGGTCGAAGCCCGCGGCGCGCAGGACGCCCTGGTCGTTGCGGTACGCGTTCACGCGCGCGTCGATGAGCGAGTCGCGGGTGACGCCGCGCGGGTCCTGGGCCAGCTTGGGCATCTCGCGGTTGATGAAGTTCTGCGCGGCGCGAGGCGACTGGGTGTGCAGGTCGAAGAACGTGGACGCCAGCAGCGCGTTGTTCGGGTCCAGGCCCGCGGCGCGAGCGGCGCGCTCGTAGGCGGGGGTGGCGTTGGTCAGCTCGCGGTTCCAGATCTGGTCCGCGTGCTCGGGCGAGCGCGCACCGCCGCCCTGGTAGGAGAACGAGCCGCGGTTGTGCTTCGCGTTGCCCGGGTCCGTGTGGCCACCGTAGCTGGAGGTGGTGGAGCCGTCGGGGCGGCGGTTGCCCTCGGAGGTGCCGACGATGATGGCCGCCTCGGAGTTGGAGCCGCCGCGCGTGAAGGCGCCCAGGTCCTGGATGTTGCGGTAGCCGTTCTGCGTGCCGGACACGTTGTTGGACGTGATGCCCGCCGCCGCCGTGGTGCCCGCGTCGAAGGTGTCGCCCGGGGTCTGCGTCTGCTGGCGGCGCAGGCCCTGGTTGTTCTGCGCGGACGCCGCCGCCTCGAAGCCGTCCTGCTGGCCGGGCAGCCGCAGGGTGGCTCCCGCGCGAATCTTGTTCGGGTCCGCCAGGTTGTTGAGACGGGCCAACTCGTCGACCGTGGTGCCCTCGCGCTTGGCGATCTTCGTGAGCGTGTCCCGCTCCTGGATCTTGTAGCTGCGGGTGTCGCGCTCGCGGTTGCTGACGTTCCTGACAGACATGTGGATGGCTCCCTATGAGGTCCGACGCGCCCCTCCCCAATGGCTGTCAGCCGGGAAAGCGCATCAACAGACGCCAAACGGATTTTCCAGATCACCCACCCAAAGTTGCGAACCCACCCAAATTCACCTTCCCCTACAGAGGGAAACCACGCGCTCCCGCACCCCCGGTCCGCCTGTTAATGCGGTGCATTATCTGGGGAATTCCGGACAGCCCGTGACCTGATTGCCACACTCAATTTTCAGCCTCACGACTATTTTTTGACCCAATCACCTGCAATCACTTGCGGGTCGGGTGTCTGCTCTGGCCGACAGTGAGTCTGTCTTGACGCGACAGTCCCCGAGGGACGGCGCCCCGAGGGCAGTGGGAGTCGAAAGATTCTGCTCGGCTGAAATCGGCATCGAGCACCCGCGGGCGCTTCAAGACGCCACAGCCAGCGACAGGTCCCGGCGACTCAATCCCACGACATTCAAAGTTTCCGACCTCAATGAATGTCACGAATCGGTCAACCGGGGCCGTCGCGGTGCCACGGGGGTTACTGGCAGTTCGCCGGCTCCTTGCACGAGTACGTCCGGGTGACGCTGGCGCGGAAGCCATCCGTCCGGTTGGGGCCCAGCGGGATGCACTGGCCCAGGGTGTCGGAGATGTTGCAGCCGCCCGCCGGGCAGTTCGCCGCCACCGTGGAGGTCAGCAGCGTGCGCGCCTGGCTCATCGCCGCGCCGCAGGTGGCGCCCTCTCCCGAGCGCGTCGCCGTGTAGCGCGTGCTCCCGCACGTACACGCCGGAGGGCAATAGGTGCGAATGCCATCACACTCCACCCAGCCGCCGTTGTCCGGGCTGGAGGTGCACGTACTGCCCGCCGACGAGCACGTCACCGGAATCCCGCTCGGACAGGACTGCTCCACGCTGCACAGCGCCGCCTCGGAGGACTCGAGCACGCCCTGCTCCTCGCTCACGTCCCCGGCGTTGCACGCCGTCAGTCCAAACATCACGACAGCCACCACACTCAACAGCCCACGGGTTCGAAGGTTCATGCGCCGGGACGCTAGAACCCTCCGTGAAGCCACATCAAGAACCGAAAGGTCTCCACACCCTCTCTACCCGGAGAGAGTGGGAGACCTTCCCACGCACGGCCCGGCGCTCAGGACTTGGAGACGGGGCGGTAGCGGATGCGGTGCGGGTTGAGCGCGTCGGGGCCCAGGCGCTTCTTCTTGTCCGCCTCGTAGTCCTCGAAGTTGCCCTCGAAGAAGAAGGCCTTGCTGTCCCCCTCGAACGCGAGGATGTGCGTGGCGATGCGGTCCAGGAACCAGCGGTCGTGGCTGATGACCACCGCGCAGCCCGCGAAGCTCAAGAGCGCGTCCTCCAGGCTGCGCAGCGTCTCCACGTCCAGGTCGTTGGTGGGCTCGTCGAGCAGCAGCAGGTTGCCGCCGCTCTTGAGCATCTTCGCCAGGTGCACGCGGTTGCGCTCGCCGCCGGACAGGTCCTTCACGCGCTTCTGCTGGTCCTGGCCCTTGAAGGCGAAGCCCGCCAGGTACGCGCGGCTGGGCACCTGGCCCGCGCGGCCCAGGTCCAGGTGGTCCAGCCCGCCGCTGACCTCGTCGAACACGCTGTTGTCGCCGTTGAGCGCGTCGCGGCTCTGGTCCACGTAGGCCATCACCACCGTCTCGCCAATCTTCAGCTCGCCCGCGTCGGGCTTCTCCGTGCCCGTCATCATCCGGAACAGCGTCGTCTTGCCCGCGCCGTTGGGGCCGATGACCCCGACGATGCCGCCCGGCGGCAGCTTGAAGCTCAGGTCGTCGATGAGCAGCCGGTCGCCGTACGCCTTGCGCAGGCCCTTGGCCTCCACCACCAGCCCGCCCAGGCGGGGCGCGGGCGGGATGATGACCTCGCCCGTGGCGTCGCGCTTCTCCTGGCCCTGGTTGAGCAGCTCCTCGTACGCCGCGATGCGCGCCTTGCTCTTGGCCTGACGGGCCTTGGGCGACTGGCGAACCCACTCCAGCTCGCGCTTGAGCGTCTTCTGCCGGTGGCTCTCCGACTTCTCCTCCAGCTCCAGCCGCTTCTGCTTCTGGTCCAGCCAGCTGGAGTAGTTGCCCTTCCAGGGCACCCCCTCGCCGCGGTCCAGCTCCAGGATCCACTCGGCCGCGTTGTCCAGGAAGTACCGGTCGTGGGTGATGCAGACGATGGTGCCCTTGTACTCCTTGAGCGCCTGCTCCAGCCACGCGACGCTCTCCGCGTCCAGGTGGTTGGTGGGCTCGTCGAGCAAGAGCAGGTCCGGCTTCTCCAGCAGGATGCGGCACAGCGCCACGCGGCGCTTCTCACCACCGGACAGCTTCGTCACGTCCGCGTCGCCCGGGGGCAGCCGCAGCGCGTCCATGGCCATCTCGATGGTGCGGTCCAGCTCCCAGCCGTTCACCGCGTCGATGGCGTCCTGCAGCCGGCCCTGCTCGGCCAGGAGCTTCTCCATCTCCGCGTCGCTCATGGGCTCGGCGAACTTCGCGCTGACCTCGTTGAAGCGGTCCAGCGAGGCGCGAATCTCCTTCAGGCCCAGCTCCACGTTGCCCTTCACGTCCAGCGACGGGTCCAGCTGCGGCTCCTGCGCCAGGTAGCCGACCTTGGCGCCCGGGTCCGGCTTGGCCACGCCGAAGAACTCCGTGTCCACGCCCGCCATGATGCGCAGGAGCGTCGACTTGCCGGAGCCGTTTGGACCGATGACGCCAATCTTCGCGCCGGGGAAGAACGACAGGTAGATGCCCTTGAGGATCTCCTTGCCGTTCTTGACCTTGCGCAGGTCCTGCATCGTGAAGATGAAATTCTGGGCCATCTGGGGCTTCCTGCTCTGAGCGGGTGGGGGCTCGCGGATACCAGGGTGCAACAACGCACTCAAGGCGAGAGCGTCCCGCCCCTCGGCGGAAGTCCACTGCCCGCCTCACCTTCCCCTCTCCACCCCGCCGTGCTTGGCTCCCAGGCTCATCGCGTCCGGCACCACGACCCACTTCGCACCCCCGAGGTCGCCATGCGCCGCCTTCCCCTGTTCGCCGTCCCCTTGCTCCTGTGTGCCTGCCAAGGCCCCGAGGTCGCGCAGGACACGCCCGCCCCCACCCAGGGCGAGCAGCCTTTGACGACGCTCACCGGCACCATCCATTCCTGCAACATGCAGGACTTCGGACGCCCCACCTTCACGTGCGAGGGCATCATCAGCGGCGGCACCCCGCCCTACGGCTTCAACTGGGTCGGCGTCAGCAACGCCACCATCCTCACCATGCTGCCCATGGGCGACGTGCTGTCGCGCGCCAACGGCCGCTGCACCGCCGGCCTCCAGGCCCACGTCCAGTACATCGTCTGGGACTCCGCGGGCGCCTCCGTCACCACGGACATCTTCTTCCCCTGCACGGTGTGACCAGGGCGCACAAAGGACTCCAGCCCTTCATGCAAGCCTCCTGATGCCATTGCGTTCCAGCCCCACGGATCCGCCGGCGTGGGGGAGCGCGGCGGGTCATGCACCCGCCTTCACTGCGCCTCACTGACGGCCAAGGACTCCAACTTCGTCACCCAGGCATCGAACCTGGGACACACGGCCCGCAGATGTACGAGCCCGGCTCCCGCCACGGCGAGGGGGCCGTGGAGGGTCTTCCGATAGCTCGGAATCCTTGCCAGGAGTCGCTTGGACGGCGCGGTCTGGGCTCCGTCGTTCACGTCTTCGGGGGCCAGCTTCGCGAGCTCCGCGCGAAGCTGTTCGAGCCCACTCACGTCAGCGGGGTCGTCGAGGAGTTCCACCAAGGCATCAAGGCTCGCCAGCACCAAGGCCTCGAACTCGTGACGCTGAACATATGGAATGAAGCGGCGGTCCTCGAACTGCTGGAACATCACCTCCTCCAGCCGCAGCGCGCGCTGATGGGTGTCCTTCAACGCGGACAGCATCTGGAGCTGGGGGAAGTCATCGGGAATCCCGTAGAGGTCGATGAGCGTGGTGAACGCGACCTCGCCTCCAGGATGCTCGCCCATCAGGCGCATCAAGTCCCTGTACCAATGTTTCCACCGCCCGCCGCCCTTGCCGAGAATGGCTCCCGTCTGCATGTCCCGCCGGGTCCTCACGATGATTGGTACCGCGAAGATTGAATGCGCCTGAAGGTGCGGAACCAGGACCTCCTTCACGAACCCTTCTTCCGTGGGCCCCTCGACCACGACATAGAGGCGCTTCACGGACGGCCTCCGAGGACGTTCTTGTCGAAGAGTTCGGACAAGCTGTAGTCCTCGAGCCAGCTCTTGAGTCGTTCCGGGTCGAGATGTTCGAACGTCGTCGCCCCATGGGTCCGCTCCGTGACGACCACCTCAGAAGGGTCGAAGAGGTCGAGCAGCGCAGGCGACTGGGTGGCCAGCAGGATCTGGACATGCTCGCTGGTCGAGCGGACCAGGCTTGCGAACAACGTCAGCGCCGCGGGGTGGAGCCCTAGCTCCGGCTCGTCGATGCTGAGAAACGCAGGGAGCGACTGAACGGGCTGGCCGAGCGCCGTGAACAACGCGATGCAGCGCAGGGTCCCATCCGAGAGGTGATGCGGGCCGAAGAGCTGGTCTCGCTCATCCAGCCAGTCCAGTCGAACAGCCGAGGTCTCTGGGCGCGAAGGGTCAACCAACGAGGGCTGGAGGTTCTTGATGAACGGTGCCACACGTCGAACAAGTTGATTGATGCGCCGCCACGCGACCTGGTGAGCGGGCTCTTCACTCACGGAAAGAGCCCTCAAATACGCTGCGAGGTTACTGCCATCGGAGCGCAGGAAGTTAGTATCCTCCTGCCGAGAGTTCTGACGAAGCGGGGCTGCAAGCGACGTATCGTGGAAGTGGAAGAAGTTCGTCTTCGCAAGCCACCAGCGGACGGTTCTCGCTGTCCTATTGCCGGGCTCGGTCGCTGCCATTTCCAGCAACGACTCCTTGTGCCCCGCCCCCAATGAGGTGACTTTGAATGCGTCACCTCCTATGGGGCGATGTTCCACGGTCTCATCCAGGTAGAGCAAGGCGTCCCCCGCCGCATATCCCAGCCGTGCGCCGTAGGCGTTGGCCCCCGTGCCCTGGAACTCCAGCCGAACGTCGATTTCCTTCGTCACCTTGGGGCCGTAGTGCAAGAGGGCGGAAGCCCCTCCCGCCTCTCCGACGTAACGACGTAGCGAGCCCGTACGCATCAGGGCGACCATTCGAAGCAGGGAAAGCAGGTTGGACTTGCCTGCACCGTTCGCACCGATGAGCACCGTCACCCGCCCTGGACACAAATCGACACGCTGAAGCGACCGGTATCCCTCCACCTTGATACGAGTGATGGACTTCTTCTCCGGCTCCATGTGTCGCGCTCCCTTGGTGGCGGGCGGCAAGGTAGTCGCCTCCCTCCAAGGCGACAATACGGCGCTCCCGGGGTCCCTCGACAACGGAGGACCAGCCCTGCCCGCCTTCCGCCCCGCTCGCGCCATGGCCCACCGCCAAGGCGGGCCTCACACCGCCATCGTCGTCCCCTGTGCTTTCGCAAGCGCACAAGCCAAGCGCCCCGCCATCGAAGGTGTTACACGAGGCGGCGCCATGTCGACCCCCACCCCCGCCCTGGAGCTCCAGGGACTCACCAAGCGCTACGGCGACTTCACCGCCTTGCAGCAGATGGACCTCACCATCCGGCCGGGGGAGATCTTCGCGCTGCTCGGCCCCAACGGCGCTGGCAAGACGACGATGATCGGCAGCGTGTGCGGCCTGGTCCGCAAGACGGCCGGCACCATCCGCGTCTTCGGCCAGGACCTGGACCAGGACAGCGTGGGCCCGCGCTACCAGGTGGGCCTCGTCCCCCAGGAGATCAACTTCGACCCGTTCTTCACCGTGGCCGAGTCCCTGCGCATCCAGCAGGGCTTCTACGGCCAGAAGCAGGACGAGGCCCGCGTGGACGAGGTGCTCACCGCGCTCAACCTCCAGGGCAAGAAGGACTCGCTCACGCGCGCCTTGTCCGGCGGCATGAAGCGCCGCCTGCTCATCGCCAAGGCCCTGGTGCACAAGCCCAGGCTCGTGTTCCTCGACGAGCCCACCGCGGGCGTGGACGTGGAGCTGCGCCGCGACCTCTGGACGTACGTGCGCAAGCTCGCCTCCGAGGGCACCACCATCGTCCTCACCACCCACTACCTGGAGGAGGCGGAGGAGCTGGCCGACCGCGTGGGCATCATCAACGAGGGCCGCCTGCTCATGGTGGAGGACAAGGCCACGCTCTTGCGCCGCTTCGGCGAGAAGCGCGTCGTCGTCAGCTTCACCGAGCCGCAGACCACCCTGTCGGAGGCCGCGCGCCGCTTCACCTCGCGCCTGTCCGAGGACGGCCGCTCGCTCACCTACGTCGAGCGCGAGGGCGTGGCCCCCGCGGGGGACTTGCTGCGCGTGCTGTACGCGGAGGGGCTCCCCATCGCCGACGTGGAGACGCGCCGCTCGCGCCTCGAGGATGTCCTCCTGGAAGTGCTCCGCGGTCGTCCCTCGCCCCAGGCCGCCTGACCCCACCCCTTTCTCGCGCCCGCCCACGAGGACACGCCTTCCCAAGGCGACGCCTCGGGGCCGCGCCGCCATGACACCACCATGAACGTCCTCGGGATGCAGACGCTGTTCGTGAAGGAGGTCCGGCGCTTCATGCGCGTGCCGGGGCAGACGGTCCTCTCTCCGCTCATCAGCACCACGCTGTATTTCATCGTCTTCGGCTACTCCATCTCCGGCCGCGTCACCGAGGTGGAGGGCTCGCCGTACCTGCACTTCATCGTGCCGGGCCTGGTCTTCCTCGGCATCGCCAACAACGCCTTCCTCAACAGCTCCTCGTCGCTGTTCATCACGAAGATCCAGGGCACCGTGGTGGACCTGCTCGTGGCGCCGCTGGGCCCCGGCGAGCTGATGGCGGGCTTCATCGGCGGCGCCATGGTGCGCGGCCTCGTCGTCGGTGGCCTCACCTGGGCCGTGGCCGGCCTGTTCACCGGCTTCAGCCTGGAGCACGCGTGGGTGGCCGCCTACTTCCTGCTCATCGCCTCCTACGTCTTCAGCGTGCTGGGCCTGCTTGCTGCCGTGTGGGCGGAGAAGTTCGAGCAGATCAACTTCTTCCCCACCTTCGTGATGCTGCCCCTCACGTTCCTGGGCGGCGTCTTCTACTCGGTGCGCGAGTTGCCCGCGCCCTGGAGCACCATCAGCCTCTTCAACCCCATGGTCTACATGGTGGAGGGGCTGCGCTACGGCATGCTCGGCAAGAGCATGTTCTCCCCCGCGCTGGGCGCCGGAATCCTCGCGGGCGTCGCGCTGGTGGCCACCGCCGCCGTTTACTTCGTGCTCCGTTCGGGCTACCGGATGAAGGCATGAGACCCACCCGGACCTTCACCCCATCCCGTCAATGTGGGGTGACAGACGACTGGCCATTTCCCGCACGGTGAGAAAGGGAGATATCCTCCCGGACACATCATGGCGGTGCCATTCGGTAAGTACGAGTTGCTGCGGAAGATTGCGTCGGGCGGAATGGGCCAGGTGTTCCTGGCCCGTGAGCACGGCACGGGATTCGAGCGGCTGGTGGTCCTCAAGCTCATCCTCCCGCACCTGGCGGAGGACGATGAGTTCTTGTCCATGTTCCTGGACGAGGCCGGGCTGGTGGCCCGTCTCACCCACCCCAACCTCATCACCATCCTCGACCTGACGCAGATTGAAGGGCGTCACTGTCTCGCCATGGAGTACGTCCAGGGCGACGACGTGCGGCGGCTGGAGAAGTTCTCCCGGACCCAGGGCAAGCCCCTGTCGGTGGGCCTCATCCTGCGCATCATCGCGGACGCGGCCGCGGGGCTGCACTACGCGCACCAGGCAAGAGACCCACAAGGCCGGCCCATGCGGCTGGTGCACCGCGACGTGTCCCCGCAGAACATCCTGGTCGGCTTCGACGGCGGGGTGAAGGTCATCGACTTCGGTGTGGCCAAGGCGGCCACCAGCAGCGCCAACACCGCCACGGGTGTGCTGAAGGGGAAGTACCCCTACATGTCCCCGGAGCAGGCGAGCGGCCAGGCCATCGACGCGCGCAGCGACTTGTTCGCCCTGGGCGTGGTGATGTGGGAGCTGCTCACCGGCAAGCGGCTGTTCAAGGGCGACTCGGACTTGATGACGCTGCGGCTGGTGAAGGACTGCCAGGTGCCCAGGCCCTCGCAGTTGAACCCCAAGCTGCCGCCCGGGCTGGATGAGGTGGTGCTCAAGGCCCTGGCGCCCACGCCCGAGGAGCGCTACCCGGACTGCGGCGCGTTCCGGCTGGCGCTGGAGGACTACGCGCTCAACCTGCGGCTGCCCACGAGCAGCGCGCACCTGTCCGCGTACCTGCGGGAGCTCTACAACGAGCGCATCTCCACGGAGACGGACCCGGCGAAGCTGGACCAGCTGGCCGAGGACGCGGACCTGGACTCGCGCTCCAACTCGTCGCTGAGCGGCGTGGGTCCCTCCGCGCAGGGCGCGCGCACGTCGGCCTCGCGCCAGCAGCGCAACGTCACGCCGGGCACGCGCTCGCGCCAGGCCGTGGCCGCCGCGGTGGGCGGGCCGGTGGTGCAGGACCGCACGCGGGGCACCTCGCCCATGGAGCGCGTGGTGGAGCCCAGGCGCGTGCCGTGGGTGCCCGTCATCGGCGTGAGCGCGGCCCTGCTGGTGGCCGGCGCCGCCATCGTCTTGCTGCGCGGCCCCGCGAGCGTCACCCCGCCGCCGGAGAAGCCGCCCGTGCAGGCCGTGGTGGTGGAGCCGGAGAAGCCGCCCGCGCAGCCCACGAAGCCGCCGCCCGTGGAGCCGGTGAAGACGGTGGAGCTGCCCGTCATCACCGAGCCGCCCGGCGCCACGGTGAGCATCGCCGGCGAGGAGCGCGGCGTGACGCCCATGAAGCTGGCGCTGGAGAAGGGCGCGCCCATCGTGTCGGTGACGCTCGCGCTCGCGGGCTACGAGCCGGTGACGCGCGAGGTCTCCGCCGCGGACGACGAGCTGCGCCTGGAGCTGCGGCGCCAGGGGGGCAAGTCCCCTGGCACCACGAAGCGGCCGCCCGGGGGCACCCCGAGCGGCAACCTGGGCATCAAGACGGGCCGCTGACGGCCCGCCTCACTCCCGCGTGGAACTCAAGGGGTGGCCTGGGGCCGCCCCTTGTTCTTCGCGGCGGTGGAGGTGGACGCGGTGCTCCTCGTGTCGCCCGCCGCCGCGCCCCGGGGCATCTTCGGGGGCTTGGGCCTGGCGAAGGCGTCGATGAGCGGCATGAACAGCGTGGCCGCGTCGAGGATGACCTTGTCGAAGTCCGTCTCCGCCTTCACCGTGGGCGCGAGCCGCAGCAGCCGGTCCGCCTCCTGGGTGTGCTCGTGCCAGTCGACGCCGCCCACGTTCCCCGGCTTCTCGTCGCGCGCGAAGCGGACGATGGCGTCGAGCAGGTGGCCCGCCCAGGCCCTGTCCTTGTCGTTCATGAACCCCTGGTTCGGCGGGCCCAGCTCCGCCGTCCCGAGGAAGTACGGAATCTCCTGGCCATGGCGCACGCCGTCCGGGTTGCGGGGGCGCAGCAGCTCCGTGGTGTAGTCGAAGGCGTAGCGCCACACCGGGTTGCCCCGCGACGCGTGGAGCGTGGCCAGGTAGCGCGGCAGCACGGCGAACACGAAGTCGCGACACATCCTCCGGCCAATCTCCCGGTCCCCCAGCTCGGTGCCGTACAGCGCGCGAATCGTGTCCGCGAGCCCGCCGAGCTTCTCCAGGATGGTGCCCGGGTCGATGCCGAAGGAGGCCACCACGCTGGAGTCATCGCTGGTGTTGCCGATGATGAGCGGCAGGTCCAGTTGCTCACCGGCCAGGAAGGTCTCCCGGATGCCCAGGGGCAGCACGCAGTCCCCCTCGATGGGACAGGGGGCGTTGTTCACGTCCGAGGGCAGCGGCCAGAAGCGCTCCGCGGGGATGCCGCGCAGCTTCTCCATGGAGACCTCGTGCCAGTCCAACCCCAGCCGCTGGGCGGTGGCCTCGCCGCAGTACCTCGCGTCCGCCAGGGGCTTCTCCGCGAGCACATACGAGCTCATCGCCACGCCCCGGTGGAACAGGTCCCGGCCGCGCATGAGCGGTGAGCAGTAGAGGGCCAGCACGCTCTTGGCGCCTGCGGACTCGCCCATGAGGGTGACGTTGCCGGCGTCCCCACCGAACAAGGCGATGTTGTCCTTCACCCACTCCAGCGCGAGCATCTGGTCCAGGAGGCCGAAGTTGGCGGGGCCGTTCGGCTGCTCCTCCTGCAGCTTCGGGTGCGCGAAGAAGCCCAGGTGGCCCAGGCGGTAGTTGAGGGTGACGACCACCGTGTCCTTCATCGCCAGCGGCGAGCCGTCGTAGGCCTCGAAGCGCGAGGCGCCGAGCACGAAGGCGCCGCCGTGGATCCACACCACCACGGGCAGCTTCGCGCCCGCGTCCAGCTTCGGCGTCCAGACGTTGAGGTGCAGGCAGTTCTCGTCCGGCTCACCCGGGTCCCCGCCGCCGCTCTCGATGCACGCCTGCCGCGACTGCATGGAGGACGGCCCATACTGGGACGCATCCAGGATGTGACGCCACGGCAGGGCCCTGAGCGGCGCCCTCCAGCGCAGGTTGCCCACCGGCGGCTGCGCGTAGGGAATCCCCTTGAAGACGAAGACCGGGCCCTCCACCAGACCCTGCACCTGCCCTTCCTTCGTGCTGACCACGGGCGACCTGCTGGCGTTCATTCGCTTGGCTCCGTTGCTTGGATGACTGTCCATTCGGGTGAAAAGACACACGCCGCCAGACTCCGACGAGACCGCTGCTCGTCGGGAAGCACGAGCCCGAACGCCGTGAATCCATCTGGATGCGCGGGCCGGGTGATAGGACTTCGGGACAATCCCTCGCAACCACGCATCCACGCGTGTCTCGTGGAACGGGCGCTGGAAGACAGACACACCTCGACGCCCCTCCCCCGGGTCGGAGGCGGATGTCGCGGTGGATGTATCGATGCGCCCTGGAGTCGGCGTGGGACGGGCTTCGGAGGGCGCGGCCCGCACCGCCGCTCCCAGGTGCGGGGAGCGGCGGGGGCCACGCGCCGGCGGACGCGGGGCTCAGCGCTGGAAGTGGTCCGCGATGACGCTGGCCACGCAGCAGGTGAGCTTCTTGCCGGTGGGGATGTGCAGGAACTCGTTGGGGCCGTGCGCGTTGCTGCCCGGGCCCAGCAGGCCGGTGATGAGGAACTGCGCCTCCGGGAAGCGCTCGCCCAGCATGCCCATGAAGGGGATGGTGCCGCCCTCGCCCATGGCCATGGCGGGCCGGCCGAAGTACGTGCCGGACGCGGACTCCACCGCGCGCGACAGCCAGCCGGCCAGCGGCGGCGCGTCCCAGCCGATGCTGGCCTTGTCACCCTCGAAGGACACCTTGGCCTGGTACGGCGGGTCCTGCTCCAGCGCGTCCTTGAGCGCCTTCTGCGCCGCCTTCGGCTCCAGGCGCGGGGGGATGCGCATGGACAGCTTCACCGTGGTGAAGGGCCGCAGCACGTTGCCCGCGCTCTGCAGGGGCGGCAGGCCGTCCACGCCCGTCACCGACAGCGCCGGACGCCAGGTGCGGTTGAGCACCAGCTCCGCGCCGTCCTCGGACATGGGCTTCATGCCGGACACCCAGGGGAACTTGCCGAAGACCTCCTCGCCCAGCACCTTCGCCGCGGCGCTCGCCTGCTCGCGGCGCTCCTTCGGAATCTCCACGTGCAGGCCGTCCACCTTCACGCGGCCCGTGGACTCGTCCTCCACGCGCGAGAGCACCTGGCGCAGCACGCGGAAGCTCGACGCCACGATGCCGCTGGCGTCACCGGAGTGCACCCCTTCCGTGAGCACGTCCACGCGCAGGTTGCCGGCCACCATGCCGCGCAGCGACGTGGTCATCCAGAGCTGGTCGTAGTTGGCGCAGCCCGAGTCCAGGCACACCACCAGCGACGGCTTGCCGATGCGCGGCGCCAGCGCCTCGATGTACGCCGGCAAATCGTAGCTGCCGCTCTCCTCGCACGCCTCGATGAGGATGACCGTGCGCGCGTGGCCCACGCCCTGCTCGCGCAACAGGCGCAGCGCCGCCAGGGACGCGAACGCCGAGTAGCCGTCATCCGCGCCGCCTCGGCCGTAGAGCTTGTCGCCCTCGCGCACGGGGGTCCACGGCGTCAGGCCCTCGCGCCAGCCCGTCATCTCCGGCTGCTTGTCCAGGTGGCCGTACATCAGGACGGTGTCGTCCCCCTTCGTGCCCGGCACCTCCATGTAGATGACCGGCGTGCGCTCCGCGCCCTGCTCGTTCTTGAGGCGGATGACCTCCAGCGTGAGGCCGGGCAGGTGCGGGGCCTGCGCGCGGCACCACTCCACGATGAGCTGCACCGCGGCTTCCATGTGTCCGGCCTTCACCCAGTCCGGGTCGAAGGCGGGCGACTTGTTCGGGATGCGGATGTAGCGCTCGAGCGCCGGGAGGATCTCCTTCTCCCAGATGCGGTCGGAGGACTCGGTGGCGGTCTGGACGTTCAGGACGTTCATGGCCGCGATGCTGAGCACGGGAGGGGCCCCCTGTCGACACCGGCAAGGCCCCTCGCAAGGCCAGGACGCGCCGCCCTGATGGGGCCCATCGGCGCGCCTGTCACCCCACGCCCCCTTGGCGCCCGCACGAGGAAGCACCGCGTCAGCGCGCGGTGCCCCCGTGGGACTTGACGGACGGTCAGCCCCGCTTCGCGTCCGCGTATCGCACGACGACGGCGCCGGGGCCGCGCAGCCGGAGCCTGCCGCCGGCGAGCGGCGAGGCCGACACCTCCCCGCCGAAGCGCGGCGCGTCGCTCCACAGCACCACCTGGGCGTCGGCGGGCACCCGGTGCTCCACCTCGCCGCGCAGGGCCACCAGCACCTGGAGCACCTGGCCTCCGCCGCGCCGCTCCAGCACCAGCGCGTCCGGGCCCACCGCGCGCGCGTCATGGGCGCCCCGGCGCGCGTCCGAGAGCGCGGGGTCCGAGGCGCGCAGCGCGAGCAGCTCGCGGTACAGGGCCAGCACGCCCGCGTGCCCGGGCCGCCGGGCCTCGCTCCAGTCGAGCCGGGAGCGCGTGAAGGTGTCCTCGGCCTGCGGGTCGGGGACCTCCTCGCCCGCGAAGCGCGAGAAGCCGGCGAACTCGCGGCGGCGCCCCTCGGTGACGAGCCGCCCCAGCTCCGCGTGGTGGTCCGTGAAGTAGAGGAACGGCGTGCTCGCGTTCCACTCCTGGCCCATGAACAGCAGCGGCGTGTACGGCGACGCGAGCAGCAGCGTGCTCATGGCGCGGAAGGCCGCCGGGGACACGTCGTGGCCCAGCCGCTCGCCCAGGGGGCGGTTGCCCACCTGGTCATGGTTCTGGATGCAGTACACGAAGCGCCACGGCTCCAGGCCCTCCGCCTTCGTGCCGCGCGCGTGGCCCAGGTTCTTCGACGGCTGGCCCTCGTAGAACCACCCCCGCACCAGCGTGCGCGCCAGGTCCTCCGCGCTGCCCGTGTAGTCCTGGTAGTAGCTCTCCGAGTCCCCCGCGAAGGCGCGGCGCATCTGGTGATGGAAGTCATCCGCCCAGACGCCGTCCAGGCCGTGGCCGCCCTCGGACGCGGGGAGCATCAGCTTGCGCTCGTTGCGCTCGTCCTCGGCGATGAGCACCACGCGGCGGTCCGGGGCGCTGGCGCGGGCCCGCTCGGAGATTTCGGTGAGCAGGTGGGGCGTGCCGTCGTCGACGATGGCGTGCGCCGCGTCCAGCCGCAGGCCGTCCAGGTGGTAGTCGCGAATCCACATCTCCACGTTGGCGAGCACCAGCTCCCGCACGAAGCGGCTGTGCTCACCGTCGTAGTTCACCGCGTCGCCCCACGGCGTGTGGTGGCGGCCGGTGAAGTAGTGCGGCGAGAAGGCCCGCAGGTAGTTCCCGTCCGGACCGAAGTGGTTGTAGACGGCGTCCAGCACCACCGCGAGCCCCGCCGCGTGCGCCGCGTCCACCAGGCGGCGCAGCCCCTGCGGCCCTCCGTACACCTGGGCCGGCGCGAAGAGGTCCACGCCGTCGTAGCCCCAGTTGTGACGGCCGGGGAAGCTCGCCACCGGCATCAGCTCCAGCGCGGTGATGCCCAGCTGCTTGAGTTCGGGCAGCCGGGGGATGAGCGCCTCGAAGGTGCCCTCGGGCGTGGCGGTGCCCACGTGCACCTCGTACAGGACGAGCGAGCGGGGCTCCACGCCCTTCCAGCCCGCGTCCGTCCACGCGAAGTCCGCCGTCACCACCTCGGACGGGCCGTGCACGCCCTCCGGCTGCGAGCGAGACCACGGGTCCGGGAAGGGGCCCTCCCCGTCCACGCGCAGCTTGTAGCGCACGCCCGCGCCCTGCCCCTCCAGCACCGCGCCGAAGCAGCCGTCCGCCTCCGGCGTCATGGACAGCGCGCGGCCCGGCTCACCCTTCGCGTCGTACAGGACCACCTCGACCCGCGAGTGACCCGGAGCCCAGACCCGCCAGCGCACCCGGGGGCCCGCCTCCACCCATGCACCCAACGAAGAGGTTTGCGACGGCTTCACGTTCCGCTTCTCCGACAGAGCACTCATGAGGGGCCTCCCTGTAATGCGCTCGGGCCTGCCTGGGGAGCATTTGCGCGCGTGGAGGTCCGAGCCATCCCCCGCGGATGTTCACGGGTGGGCGTTCCCGCCCGACACGGGGCCACCGCTCGCCCGCCTCAGTGCAGCGTGGGCTCGCGGTGCAGGAGGAAGGGGATGATGACGTGGCGTAGCAGCGGCAGCTCCAGGTGCGTCATCGCCAGCAGCGTGTGCCCCTCCAGCCAGCGCACCTCGTCGACGAAGGGACGCCACTGCCAGCCGGCCCCACGCGCGTACTCCACCTGGAGTGAGGCGCGCCCGTCCACGCGAGAGACACCGTCGCGCAGCACCAGCGGCACGGAGCGCGAAAGCCCTCCCTCGCGCCGCACCAGGTTCACCCCGTCGCGCCCTCCCGCCGCGAAGTCCTTGCCCCACCAGCCGCGCAGGCCCAGCAGCCCCAGGCCCCGGCGCACGAGGCCCTGGAACCAGGCGGGCCCCAGCAGCTCTCCCCGGTAGCGCCCCGGCAGCGTGTCGCGCGCGGGGGTGGGCAGCGTGCGGAACAGCGCTCGCCATTCCCCGTATCGGCGCGACTGGGTCACGGGCACGAGCGAGGGCAGGGACAGGGATGGGAGGCTCATCCCCCCACGCTATGCAGCCGGACGCCCCGTGCCCGCGCGCACCTGCCCGTCCGCCCTCCCGGGGGCTGGGCGCCGGGCCCCGCCGCTCGGGAGGGGGCTCGAGCTCGTCGGGCTGCTTGTGGACACCCCGGAGCGCCGGGATGATGCGACCTCTCGGGTCCGGGGTCCTCCGGCCCGACGTCCCGGAGCCGTCCCCGATGACTGTCGTCCGCCATGGCCTGGAGCCCCGGCCCTCTCCCCGCGGCGAGGATGTCGTCGAGCGGGTCGCCGCCATCGAGGTCCTGTCCCCGCGCGAAATCGACGCGCGCCTCACCGACCTGGGCTACCGGGGCCAACCCGAGGCCCGCCGCGCCGCGTCCGTGCTGGCCTACCGCCACCTGCGCCGCATCCGCCGCCTCCACCTGGAGGGGCTCGCCCCCGAGCCGGGCCTGCGCGAGAACTGCCTGTTCCTGGGGCCCACCGGCTCCGGCAAGACGTTCCTCGTGGAGCTGCTCTTCCGCGAAATCCTCGCGGTGCCCACGGTGCTGGCGGACGCCACCCAGTTCTCCGAGACGGGCTACGTGGGTGACGACGTCAACACCCTGCTGTCGCGCCTGTACGAGGTCGCCGACCGCGACACCGAGTGGGCCGCGTGCGGCGTCATCTGCATGGACGAGTTCGACAAGCTCGCCACCAGCCGCTCCGACAGCCGCTTCGCCGGACAACAGACGACGAAGGACGTCAGCGGCTTCGGCGTGCAGCGCGGCCTCTTGCACCTGCTGTCCGCGGCCCACGCGGACTTCCCGCCGGACTTCGGCTTCACCAGCCGGATGCCGCCAGACTCCATGGAGATGGCGTGTGTCACCTTCATCGCCTGCGGCGCGTTCAGCGGCCTGCGCGCGACGGCCGAGGGCATGGCGCGCACCGAGCGGCTCGGCTTCGGCCGCGAGCCCCGCCGCGAGCCCGAGGAGTCCATCGCCACCGCCGTCACCCAGGAGCAGCTGGAGCAGACCACCGCCTTCGCCCGCTACGGCTTCATCCCGGAGCTCATCGGCCGCTTCAACCGCCTGGTCTCCTTCACCCCGCTGGACGCGGCCACGCTGGGCGACATCCTCCAGCAGAACGTGCTGCGCGCGTACGAGCGTGAGTTCGAGCAGGAGGGCCTGCGCCTGCACGTGGAGCCGGCCGTGCGCGAGCACGTGGTGGCCGGCGCCCTCAAGCGCGAGACGGGCGCGCGCGGCCTGCGCACCACACTGGCGCCGCTCTTGGAGCAGGCGGCCTACGAGCACTTCGGCCGCCCGGACGCGGCCTCCACCGTGCGTCTGGTGCTGGAGGGCGACCGGGTGCGCTCCCTCACGGAATAGCGCCCGACGCTCCCTCCCCTTCCGAGCGGGGAACCGGGTCCGGGCTCCATCCCGCCCGCACGCACCTTACGGTTTGAGCGGGAACACGAACACCGGAGGGTCGCACACATGGCGCACACGGACCACACGCGAGAGATTCCCCGGGAGGGCTGGGCGGACTACCTGGCGCTGCTCAGCAACATGGAGAAGGAGCAGCCCGTCCGCATCGAGGTGGAGGGCATGGAGCTGGGAGACCAGCCGCTCGCCTCGGGGCTGCCGTTGGTGGAGATCAGCCTGGAGGAGAAGGGCAGCGACCGGGGCGTGGTGGAAATCATCGTCGGCGGCCCCGGCGGCGAAATCACCCACCGCATCCAGAAGCCGGACCACATCTACGCGGACGAGAGCGAGAGCGGCGAGCTGGAGTGCCTCGACATCGAGAGCAGCGAGGACAACACCAAGACGCTCATCTACTTCGGCCAGGCCACCACGGCTGGCGCGCGCAAGATGGACTGAGCCTGGGAGGGCGCCCCCCCGCGCCCATATCAGAAAGGCCGGAAGGCCCCCCCCTCCGCGGGAGAAGGAACCTTCCGGCCTGGGGCCTTCACCCGTCCCCGCCGTCACGACGGGGATGGGGGTCGGCCGGTGCATCAAGCGCGAATCACGGGTACAGCGCGCGGGCGCCCTGCTTGTCCAGGGTGGTGAGGATGAGGTCGCCCGTCTGGGTGCCGTTGCACTGCGGGTAGTGCATGACCGAGGAGCGGTCGTAGGACGTCAGCGCGCGCCAGTTCGCGTCCTCGTAGCAGGAGCCGTTGACGCGCGTGTGCTCGTGACGGAAGCCCAGCACGTGGCCCAGCTCGTGGCGGATGATGCCCGCCAGCGTCCAGGGCGCGATGCTGCCGAAGGCCGTGTTGTCCACCAGCACGTTGCGGCCCGAGCGCGCCGAGCCCGGGAAGAACGCGCGCGCCAGGTACTGGCCACCGGAGTTCACCGGACGCACGTCGAACAGCACGCCCGCCTGGGACGCGGTGCAGCTGGCGTCATAGCTGGTGCTGTGGATGAAGTTCACGCTGGCGGTGGCCTCCCAGGCCGCCGTCGCGCTGTTCATCGCCGTCACCATCTTCGCCTTGTTGGTGGTGCCGAAGGTGTTGCTGATGCAGTACGTCAGGTTGCCCTTCTGCGTGGAGCTCCACTTGCGGTCGTTCGCCGTGCCACCACCGACGTTGTACACGGCCAGCCCGTTCTGGGTCTTGCCATGGTCCGCGACCACGTTGTTGTCGTAGTAGGCGCGCAGCTCCTCCTCGCTGTCCACGGCCTGGTCCATGTCGAAGATCCACTTGCCTTCCGGATCCTGCACGGCGCCCGCCTTGAACTCCTCCCACGTCATCTTCGGCGCCAGCGTCTCGGCGCTCTCGGGACCACAAGCGGAACCCAGGAGCGTCACACCAGCCAGCAGCGCCATGGAGCGGAACTTGAGCATCGGTCTTTCCTCGGAAACACACGACTGCGGGGGATGCGCCGCCCCACCTGGTCCCTCCACCAGCCGCGGCAACGGCGCGCCCCGGCCTTGAGCAACTGTCGGGCCAATGACGCCCACATAGCGGCATAGTCTGCTTTTCTAGCTCAAACTGGATAATCAGCACTCCAGGTCGAAGCGGACCGACTGTAAATGAGCCTGACAAAGTCCGGTGGAAGTCAGCGTGGCTGTGGGGGTTTTCGTTTCGCGCCGGGACTGTTCGGGAAACAGACGGCTCTGTCCGCGAATCAGTCAGTCACCCAGGGGCTGTCGGAAACCGGGTCAGGGTTTCCCCGCACACGCTTGGGGGCGCAACCAGCCACGCACCATGGAATCACCGCCGGGGCGCGTCAAGCAGATGCGGCGCGGCGGACAGCTCGCGGCGCGGCGCGCCGTGGCGTCGTGTATAGCCGAAGGCGTCGTGGGCCCTCTTCCGTTCGACATGGCGTGGTTGTCCTGGCTGGAGGCGGTGTGGCCGCACCTGGCCGCGGGGCTGACGGTGTTGGTGAGCGCGCTGGCGAGCGCGCACGTGGTGCTGCACAAGCGGGACGTCCGCGCGGCGGTGGGCTGGGTGGGGCTGGTGTGGCTGGTGCCGGTGCTGGGCGCTGCGCTGTACCTGGTGCTGGGCATCAACCGGATTCGCAGGCGCGCGCGCTCGCTGACGCCCCGGCGCGAGCACGGGATGTTCCCGCCCATCCGCGGCGTGGAGGCGGTGGTGGCCGAGGGCGTGTCCCGGGTGAAGCCGGAGGCCGCGCACCTGGCACCCCTGGCGCGGCTGGGGGACGCGGTGCTGCACCGGCCGCTGCTGCCGGGCAACCAGGTGACGGTGCTCGAGTCCCGCACGGACGCGTACCCCGCCATGCTGGAGGCGATTGCCCGGGCGAGGACGTCCATCTCGCTGTGCAGCTACATCTTCGACAACGACGTGGCGGGCCGGCACTTCGCGGGGGCGCTGGGGCAGGCGGTGCGGCGTGGGGTGCGGGTGCGGGTGCTGGTGGACGCGGTGGGCGCACGCTACACGTGGCCGACGATTCTGGGGCGGCTGTCGCGTGAGGGCGTGACGGCCGCGCGCTTCTTGCCCTCGCTGATGCCGTACCGGCTGCCGTTCATGAACCTGCGCAACCACCGCAAGATATTGGTGGTGGACGGACGGGTGGGCTTCACCGGGGGCATGAACATCCGCGAGCACTTCTGGCCGGGGGAGCAGGCCGCGCGGGACTTGCACTTCAAGCTGGAGGGCCCGGTGGTGGCGCAGCTGCAGGAGACCTTCGCCGAGGACTGGGTGTTCACCACGCGCGAGCGGCTGAGCGGGGACGCGTGGTTCCCGGAGCAGCAGTCGGTGGGGGCGGTGCTCGCGCGGGTGGTGCCGGACGGGCCGGACGAGAACTTCGAGACGCTGCGCACGGTGCTGCTCGGGGCGCTGTCCACCGCGCGGGCGTCGGTGCGAATCGTCACACCGTATTTCCTGCCGGACGCGTCGCTCATCACCGCGCTCAACGTGGCGGCGCTGCGCGGGGTGCGGGTGGACGTGGTGCTGCCCAGGAAGGGCAACCTGCCGGTGGTGCAGTGGGCGAGCACCGCGCAGCTGTGGCAGGTGCTGGCGGACGGGTGCCGGGTGTTCCTCACCGAGCCCCCGTTCGACCACACCAAGCTGATGGTGGTGGATGGCGAGTGGGGCCTCATCGGCTCGGCGAACTGGGACCCGCGCTCCTTGCGGCTCAACTTCGAGCTGAACGTGGAGTGCTACGACGCCGGGCTGGCCCGGCGCCTGGACGCGGTGGTGGACGAGCGGCTGTCGCGCGCGCGGCCGCTCACCCGGGAGCAGGTGGACGCGCGGCCCTTGCCCATCCGGTTGAGGGATGGGCTGGCCCGGCTGTTGTCCCCGTACCTCTAGCTACAGCAGGACGCGGCGCACCTTCCAGAAGGCCTCCTTGGCGGTGCGGAAGGCCTGCGAGTCCGGCGGCAGGAACGAGCGCAAGAGCTCCGCGGACTGCGTCTGGAGCGGCCGCACGCAGTGCGCCTCCACCTGGCCGCGCAGGAAGCCCACCGGGTCCCTGCGGCGGTACTCGGAGAAGTACGTGCGCAGCTCGTTGCGCGTGCGCGCCTTGCCGTTGTCCGCGTACTTGGCCACGTAGGGGCTGAAGTCGGGGTAGAGCCGGCCCTCGCCGAAGTCGCCGTGCAGCGTCGTCTTCATGAAGTTGCCGATGAGCAGGTCATCGAAGACGCGGTAGCGCACCGCCGTCATGAGCGAGTGGCGCGGGGCCTCGAAGGTGATGCCCCGGCGGAAGCGGCGGCGGTGGAACTCGATGACGTGGTCCTGGCCGCCCACGCGGAAGCGCAGGAAGTCCAGCACCGAGCCCAGGTGCTCGATGGCGCCGAAGTACTGGCGCAGCATGCGGGACTCGTCGGCCTCGAGCATCTCGCCCCAGTCGTCCCCGAACTCCTTCGGGTCCACGGGCGTCAGGGCGCGCTCGGTGGGGCGGATGAGCCGCACGTCGTCCTGGGCGAAGTCCACCTGGACGAAGGCGGGCAGGAGCGAGCACGTCGGGGACTCGAAGCCGCGCGAGTAGTCCTCCAGCGTGGTGGTGTACTCGGAGGCCCAGATGCTGTCGGCGCGCTGGTACTTGTGCATGGAGCTGAAGGGCACGAAGTAGCGCGCGCCGTAGAACTCCGCCTGCCGGGCGATGGTGCGCCCCACGGGCGTCTTCGCCGCGGCGTAGGGTGGGATTCGCTGCCCGTCCTCGGTGAAGTAGTTGATCATGTCCGCGTCGCCGTAGCCGGACAGGGCCAAGAGGTAGGACTGGTCATACCGGCGCACCAGGCCGCGCACGAAGCGGCCCCAGCCCCGGTCTCCCGCGTCGTTGAGGTTGACGAGCAGCCGCCCGCCCACGTCGACGAGCAGCACCGCGTCCTGGTTCATGTCGGGGATGCACATGACGCGGATGCGCGGCGACAGCTGCGTCCACACGCGGTCCACCAGCACGTGCACGTTGAAGCCCTGCTCGCGCAGGTCATCGCGGATGCGGCCGCCGAAGTGGTTGGGGACCAGGATGGTCGACTCGCGCAGCTTCTCCAGGGACTCGGGGCTCAGGTGGTCCGGGTGCCCGTGGGACAGCCATACGTACTGACAGCGCTGGATGTTGTCGCGCTGCTCCTCGGGGATGTCGTGGGACAGCGTCCAGCTGCCGAAGTACGCGGCACCGTGAGTCCACGGGTCGGTCACCAGCACCGGTCCGTTGTCGTGGCAGATGAGTGTGGCGTTTCCGATTGTCTCGAATCCGAGTTCCATCTTCCGCTCCCCCCTCAGGCCCGCGCGGCTGCTCGCCATCGCGGTCACAGGCCGGAAGGTGACGCGCAACGGGGCAGAGACCCACTGCCCCCGCGTGCAGCGAAAAGGACTGCACGCCCGGCAGGCTGCCCGAGGCCCGGTGGAGGGGAAGATGTTTTCCCCCGGCACGGCTTCGGGCGCGCCCTCCCGCGGAGCCGGAGCGGCACGGACACGGCGCGATGGAGACTCGCGAGGAGTCCCCGCGAGCGAGGGACACACCGGCACGGGTGACAAGTGCACGGCGCGGGCGGACAGGTCGACCGCCCTCGCGTGAGAGGAGGCAGCCACCCGCGCCCGCGTCGACGATGTTCGCGACTGGAGACACCAGGGCCTCCCGGTTCGAGACCTGGCCCGGGAGGGGCGCGGCGCGCGGAGCAGGCATGCAGGCGCGAGCCCCGCGCCAGGCGTCGGCGGCCCTCAACGCTTGCGAGCCACGAGCGAGAGCATCTGGGAGCCGTTGCGCACGAAGCAGGCCTCCCAGGCACGAGCCTCGCTCCGGGCGTGGGTGTCCCGCAGTACTTGCGAGCGACGAGCGAGAGAATCTGGGAGCAGTCGCGCTTGGAGCAGGCCTCCAGGCGCGGGGCCCGCTCCAAGCGTGGGAGTCCTTCATCGCTTGCGAGCGACGAGCGGGAGAATCTGGGAGCCGTAGCGCTTGGAGCAGGCATCCAGGCGCGGGGCCCTGCTCCGAGCGTGGGAGTCCTTCAGCGCTTGCGAGCGACAAGCGAGAGAATCTGGGAGCCGTAGCGCTCGGTGAGCGCGGGCCCCACGCCGTGGACGGCCATCAGCGCGGCGCCGTTCTCCGGCCGCGCGGCGGCGATGGCGCCCAGCACCCGGTCCGTGAGGATGCGGAACGCGGGCACCTTGCGCTTGCGCGCCTCGGCGAGCCGCCACGCCTTCAGCGCATCCACGAGCCCCGCGGGGGCCTCCTCCTGCATCACCCCACGGCCGCGCGAGGAGCGAGCCCCCCGCGCCACGTGCTCCTCGGAGGTGCCTCGCCCCACGGGGATACGGGCCTCGGGGGACAGCGCGGTCCTGGACGCATTCCACGAGGAGCGCTGCTCGAAGTCGTCCGAGGGCGAGGAGGCCCGCCACTGTCGGCCACCAGCCTCGCTCCGGCTGGAGCCCGCGCGTTTCTTCGTCGCCCGCTTCGTCGTCTTCCCGCGCTTCTTCTTGGAGGCCTTCTCCAGCGCCAGCGGCAGGAAGACCTGCCGCGGGTCCACCACGCGCGTGCGGCGGCCCTCGTCCGTCAGCGACAGGCGCTGGAAGGAGATGACCTGCCCGTCCTTGTCGAACGAGTCGACCTCCAGCCGCGTCAGCCCCGCGCGCACCAGCCCCCCCACCAGTCGCTCGAAGTCACGCCGGGGCAACGCGTCTCCGAACAGCTCCCGGTGAAGTCGCCCGGTGGCCTGTCCATCCCGCTCCTGGAGGGACTCCAGGATGCGCTCGAGCCAGTGTCGCTCGGACGCCGACGGCTCGGCGAAGCGCAGCGTGGCGCACGACTCGGGCGAGCACACGTCACACAGGCCACACGCCTCACCGGAGTCCTGGGTGTCACCAAAGTGCGAGACCAGCTGCTTCATGCGGCAGCCATGGGCCTCCGCGTAGCGCCCCATCTGCTCCAGGTGCAGGAGCTTGCGCTCGCGCTGGGCGTTGTACGCCGCGGACCAGTTGGGACGTCCGCGCCGCACCGTCTCGTCCGGCGTCATCACCACGCCGCCGTGAATCCAGAGCTGTTCGAGCGCCTTGTCGAACACCTCCGGGTCCGTGCGCACGCGGCCCTGGAGCGACGGCTTCGGCTCCGGCTCCAGCGCCGTGGACTGGAACAGGCGCTCCAGGACGTACGCCTCGGGGTAGTCGCGCTTGTGGAAGAACTCGTGCGTGCGCCGGTCGATGTATGAGTGCAGCAGCACGGCGCGAGACGGCTTCCCGTCACGGCCCGCGCGCCCGAGCTCCTGGTAGTAGCCCTCCAGGCTGGCAGGCAACGCGGCGTGGATGACGGTGCGGACATCCGGCTTGTCGATGCCCATGCCGAAGGCCGTGGTGGCGACGATGACCTCCAGCGAGCCCCCGAGGAACTCGGCCTGGACCTTGTCGCGGTCTCCTGGCGGCAGGCCCGCGTGGTACGCGGCCGAGGGGAAGTCGCCCGCGAGCAACTCCGCGAGCTGCTCGGCGTGCTTGCGCGTGGCCGCGTAGACGATGGCGGGCCGGTTCTCCTCGTCCTGGAGCAGCCCGTGGATGGCGTCTCCGCGCGCGCCGGGGTTCAGCTCACGCACCTCGATGGCGATGTTGGTGCGGCGGAAGCCGTGGATGAAGGTGCGCGCCTTGCCGCCCGCGCCCAGCAGGCCGAGCTGCTGCACGATGTCCCGCTGGACGTCCGGCGTGGCGGTGGCGGTGAGGGCCACCACGGGCGCGGGCCGGAGCAGGGGCAGCCGCGCCCCGAGCAGCCGGTAGTCGGGACGGAAGTCATGGCCCCACTGCGAGATGCAGTGCGCCTCGTCGATGGCGATGAGCGTGGGAGGGCGCCGCGCGAGGAACTCCACGAAGCCCGGCACGCCGAGCCGCTCCGGCGCGATGAACAGGAAGTCGAGCTTCCCGTCCAGGTAGTCGAAGCACACCTGTCGCGAGGTGGCGCGGTCCCGGCCGGAGTGGATGCGGTCCGCCGCGAAGCCCAGCGACTGGAGCCGCAGCACCTGGTCCTCCATCAGCGCGATGAGCGGACTGACGACGATGGTCGTCCCCGCCCGCGCCAGGCCCGGGAGCTGATAGCAGAGCGACTTGCCCGCGCCCGTGGGCATGACGAGCAGCAGGTCCTCGCCCGCCGTGGCCGCGCGGCACACGGCCTCCTGGTACGGACGGAAGTCGGAGAAGCCGAAGGCTTCTTTCAGGAGCGGTCGGAGCCGGTCCGGAGGCGTGGGCGCGCGAGGGACACGCTCCGGGCGGCCACCCGTCGACACGGAGACACCGCCCCGTGAGGAGCCCGACCCACGAGACACGCCCGTGTTGAACGAGCCCTGCGCGCTCGTCCGACGAGGCGCCGACACCACGGCTGCTTCCGAGAACCCCGCACTTTGTGAGGAGCGCGAGCCGGTTGAGGCCTCCGCGCGCCAGGCCCCTCCACCAGGCGAAGTGCCTCGCGCCATGTGACGAGCAGGCTCCAGCTCCGAGGAGCCACCGCCGAACGAAGCGGGAGTTCCAAGCGAGGCGTTACGCGGAGAGCCACGACCCGCTGTCGCGAAGTCACCATCGAGCCCCACGGAGCCACCGGGCAAACCTGCACCTCCACCACCCCGAGCACGACCACTCGCATCCGCGAAGCCGCCATCGAGCCCCGTAGAGCCACCGGGCAAACCTGCGCGTCCACCACCCCGAGCACGACCACTCGCATCCGCGAAGTCGCCATCGAGCCCCACGGAGCCACCGGGCACACGGGTGCGTTCCTGCCGCCGGGCACCACCGTCCGACGCCGCATCCGTGGAGTCGCCTCCACGTGAGACCTCATCCCTCGATGCGCCAGTGAACGAGTCCGTCGAGGTACGGCGTGCGCCACCGGGCGCGTCCGAAGTGCCCCGTGAGAACGAGGTCTCCGCACGATGCTCCGTCCCCATCGCGCCGCCCCACCCTCCAACCC